>CAIQQJ010000130.1 GCA_903873905.1 uncultured Flavobacteriales bacterium | reverse complement strand
TCACCGAAAATATTTGTCGAGTTGACATAAACAGTTACCGTATCCGTTGCACTTACACAACCATAATTTGCAGTAACGGTATAAGTAGTCGTAACGGTTGCTGTGCTATAAGGATATTGCACATTCGGATTATCCAATCCTGTTGAAGGTGCCCATGAATAAGTTGCATTTCCATAATTTGCATAACCATACAACTGAATACTATCTCCACATGCAATCGTTCCAGATCCACCAGCAACAACAGTTACAATTGAATTTGTTATTGAATTAACAACAGTAATCGAACAACCAGCATTATCTGTTACAACGCATGTGTGTGTGCCTGCTGTTTGTCCTGTAATGGACATGGTAGTTTGTCCGCCTGGTGACCACAAATATGTGTAAGGTGCGATTCCACCATAAACACTCATGGTTGCTGCGCCAGAGGATGTGTTGCAGGAATCAGGAGTGACAAGCATATTACCATACATAGTTGAGTTTGCAGCAATATTGACAGATGCCGTCATGGTGCAACCACCATTATCTGTAACCGTAACTGAATAATTTCCTGCTGCCAAATTCGATGCCGTTGATCCTGTTCCACCTGATGGAGCCCATTGATAAGTATAGGGTCCTTGTCCTCCCGTAACTGCAATTGTTGCAGATCCATTACCCGAACAACTAACACCTATTGATGACATTGTCAAATTCATTCCGTTGTATGCTACTACAACTTGTGCAGAGGCACAGGAAGTTCCATCATTTACCCAAACTGTATATGTTCCTCCAGCAAGACCTGTTACACTTGCCGTTGTTTGTCCACCTGGTGACCATAAGTAAGTGTAATTACCGCTTCCGCCGCTTGCACTTACGGCAGCAGAACCATTCCCATTACAATTATCAGGAAGAGAAGTTGTGACTAGTGAAATTGGACTTATTGACGGAGAACAAGTAGAACATCCTGTTTGGAAATATAATCCGGCCACTGCAAGTGTATAACAATCACCGGAACCACTTAAATCATAGGAGCAATAGCTTTGTCCATTTGTAACGGAAGTGTTTGCTCCAATAACATTCCACCAATTCCATTGTGGTTGTACTATAGGACTACCATTCACATTCAATTGATAGGTGAACATTTGCATATCACCAACAATCATAAAATCATTTGCATAAGTTGAATTGGCACAGGCACTGAAACCTGTCATGGTATGATTAAGTGTTCCTCCTATTACTGTGTGGCAGCCGTCATCGATTTTCAAAGTGCCTGTATAGGATGCATAAGGGTCTTGGTAAATGATAATTAATGTTGCGCCTTCACAATCCACTGTGCTCATTGAAGCGGTGGTAGAAGTTGGCAATCCACTTAAGGTATATGTACCAGGACCTGTAATGCTTGCCGTTACATCGGTTCGCCAAACGTGCGTTCCATTCATTCCCCAACACACGTCAACGGAGTTTCCGATATTGGTCATGTTGTAGGCAGTAGTGACACTTGCAGGATTTGTAAGATTGGCTGTTATGGATGGGGCAACTCCCAATGCTTCCGTATACAAAAACGCCTGTTGTATTATAGCACAAGGCGACATGTTCACAACAAATGGTGTTGGCTGTGGTAATCCAATCGGAACAAAACGCTGACCGAGACGTTGCGAAACCATAACATAATTCAATCCACAAGCGGTGTTGTTGTAGATTGAAGTCAGTGTATCGTCTCCGTTTTGAGGTGTATAGATTGGACCGGAATTGTGCTGGATGGAATTATGCAAAGCTGCCCATTCGGGGGTTCCAATCACCGGAATTTGTGCAAATGCAAATGAAGTCGCAACAAAACATACGATTGCCGTTTGTAGGATTTTTTTCATGAGACGAAGATTTTTAATTGTGTTGCATGTGTTTACCAAAAAAAAAGATACGGCCTTATCAATGGTAATCAAAGCCTATTTCGACTAAAACGCGATTTACAGCGACCGAAACATTCTGGCGTGAAAATGCAATGAAGCAGAATGAAAAAAAGCCATTGGAAGGAATGGCTCAAATTAGTTGGAAAATAGATTATGCGTTGACCAAACTCAGCAAGGATTGGAACAGAAACTTTCCGTCGGTATTGCCAAGTTCAGCATCAGCGGCGCGTTCGGGATGGGGCATCATTCCGAATACATTTTTCCCTGCGTTGCAAACTCCGGCAATATTTTCTTCAGCGCCATTTGGATTTGCCTCTGGGGTAATATTTCCATTTTCATCGCAATAGCGGAAAAGGATTTGTCCGTTTGCGTTCATTTGTTTTAAAACTTCGGGGTCTGCAAAATATCTTCCTTCACCGTGTGCGATAGGAATTTTCAATGCTTTCTCTTGTGGAACGGCTTGTGTAAGAGGTGTGTTTTTTGTTTGTGCTTTTACAAAAACATTTTTGCAGATGAATTTTCTTTCTGTGTTGTGTAATAATGCACCTGGCAACAAACCTGCTTCGCATAGAATCTGAAAACCATTGCAAACGCCAAAAACATAACCGCCTTTTCCTGCGAACTCAATCACTTTGGTCATGATGGGTGAGAAACGTGCGATGGCGCCAGAACGCAAATAATCTCCATAAGAAAATCCTCCTGGAAGAACAACAACATCGACTCCTTGGAGATCGGTGTCTTTGTGCCAGAGTTCAACCACTTCCTGCCCCATGATTTTTCCAAGAACATAAATCATGTCATGATCGCAATTGGAACCAGGGAAAATAACGACGCCGAATTTCATTATAGGATAGAGATTTTTGTGAAAGACAAATGTAAGAAAAGGGATTGCCAAATTGAGAATTGCTAATTTCCAATTGGTGTTTTTATGGTAAGATTATTAACAAAAGGAAGAATTTCGGATTTGATAATTGCCGATTTCAAATCGAGATTATTTATGTCAGTTTTCAAAAAAAGTATTTGAAACTGATGAGATCGAAAATAGCCCGGATAGAAGCGGAAAGCCCGGATCCCAACATTTCTGTTGGGAGAGGACTTGCAGCGGATAGCAGGTGAAGTGGTCTTGAGAACTTCGATTTCCCTGCTCCTTATTTTTTCAAGTAAACCAATTAAAATTGATTGCATACGAAACAACAATACTTAAAATCAGCAATAGGAATATGGATTCAGCTAACCAAACTCTTCGGGCAACAAGGAAATAATTTGAAGTGAAAAAACTGATTGGATAAATGGCAAAAATTATTCCTGCTACTGCGTAATTCTGTGCAAGTAAAATAGAGAGGAGTGACAAGACGAGAAACCAAATCATAACTGAAATTCCTTTTTTCGACTTGAGTGTGGTTGTTCCTGCACCAGAAAAAAATCTTCCTGCTGAAACAAAAAGAAGAAGTCCAGTCATGATGGTAAGAAAATAATATTCAACGGGAAGTTTGAGAAAAAAATCGCGATGAAGAATTGGATTGAGAATCAATTCATGCGTTACGTGCTGAAGTTGATCGTGCCAGAAGAAATACACGCCAGCATAAATGGGCGCAACAGTTGATCCCAAAAACAGGATGATCCATTCGCGCCAGATAAACGGCCGAAGTAGGATGACGGAAATGAGCGCGAAAAGGAGAAAAACAATGGAGGGAAGGTAAAAGAGCGCCGCAATTCCGATTAAAATTCCTGAATTAAAAACAGAACCAAAAGCCTTGTCCTTGCGATAGGTTTCCAGTAAAAAATGCAAGGCTCCCAGGAGAAAAAATCCTGCAATCAATTGCGAATTGAGCCACAATAAGCCCGGTGTGCACGCTGAAAGGACAACAAACATCAAAGCAGGAAGCCATGACTTTTTAGTGAGAATTTGATGCTGATAAATAATGTAATTCAGAAAAAACGCCTCACAAATGGAAAGCAAAAACCCCATGGAAACACTAAAAAAAGTATGGTCACGAAGAAAAACATCGAGCGAAGCATAAAGTGGCATGGCCACCGTTTGCACAGGAATTGTGGGGTGTAGAAAGCCTGGCAGCCAGAGTAAAAGTCCAATAATGGGAATTAAAATCAGTGAAACGGGCTGATGCGAACGGATGGTATTGATGAACATTTTGTAAAAGTAGGGAATTGGGGGGTTAAGTGATTGGGGGAATAAGTGATTAGGGGATTGAGTGATTTGAGTTTAAGCTTCACTCTGCCCCCAGTTAACGCAATCACTTAATCCCCTAATTACTTTTTTGAAACTTTGAACTATTTGCTAACTTTAGCCCTTCTAAAACAAACATAACTATGGAACCTACAGGATTCTGGTATTCATTCGGACATTTGATGTACAAATATTTCCATGGAATGGAATGGATATATGACCACGCAAGCCCAAACAAAATTTGCATTGTTCTTGCCTTCGTTTGTTTTGCATGGTGGATGAAAATGCAGGCTAACTTCAACAAGAAAGCAATTAAAGAGGGCGGCTATAAATAGTCACTGATC
>CAIQQJ010000129.1 GCA_903873905.1 uncultured Flavobacteriales bacterium | reverse complement strand
TTTTACTTGTCACTTGTCACTTGTCACTTGTCACTTGTCACTTGTCACTTGTCACTTGTCACTTGTCACTTGTCCCTTGTCCCTTGTCACTTGCCACTTGCCACTTGTCCCTTGTCACTCGTCCCTTGCCCCTTGTCCCTTCTTAAGCAACAAGAATATTTTTTTCTCTATCAGCCTTTTTCTTTGCATACGCATTCGCCGCTTCACGCACCCATTTTCCTTCTTCTTGCGACTTGATGTGATGCGCCATTCTTTTTTTATTGCAAACTCCATTGCCTGCAACCACCTTGTTGAATTCTTCCCAATTTATTTTTCCATAATCATAATGGCCACGCGCTTCATTCCATTTCAAATCTTTATCAGGAATGACAAGACCGATGAATTCTGCTTGACCAACTGTGCGATCAATAAATTTCTGACGCAATTCGTCATTTGTTTCGCGTTTGATTTTCCAACGAATGGAATCTGCGCTGTTTTTTGATTCTCCATCTGGTGGACCAAACATCATAATAGAAGGCCACCACCAGCGATCGAGTGCATCTTGTGCAAGCGCTTTTTGTTCAGCAGTGCCATTGGCAAGTACACACATTATTTCATAACCTTGACGTTGATGAAAACTTTCCTCTTTGCAAATGCGAACCATCGCACGGGAATAAGGACCATAAGAAGTTCGCTGCAACATGACTTGATTGATAATTGCGGCACCATCAACGAGCCAACCAATTGCGCCCATATCGGCCCAAGTTATTGTTGGATAATTGAAAATGCTGGAATATTTCGCTTTGCCCGTATGCAATTGATCCAATAATTCTTCGCGTGAAATGCCTAAAGTTTCACAAGCGCTATAGAGGTAAAGTCCATGACCGGCTTCATCCTGAACTTTTGCAAGCAGAACGGCCTTACGTCTTAAACTCGGAGCGCGTGTTATGAAATTCCCTTCCGGTTGCATTCCGATTACTTCAGAATGTGCATGCTGCGAAATTTGACGCAATAAGGTCTTGCGATATTTCTCCGGCATCCAGTCTTTAGGTTCAATAAAATCGCCTCGTTCTATTTTCGCGTTAAATATTTCCTCGAATTGAGTTGAGTTTTCCATTGCAATATTTCATTTTTTTACTCTGTAAAGATAGTGATTTGAAAGGCTGTATTTGTACTGATAATTGTCAATGAAATTAAAAGGGACTTGGGACTGGAGGCTTGGGAAAAGAGAGAATTTGAACAAAACAATTTTACTTACCACTGCCAATCGTCCGCTTTTTTTCATTGGTAATCTGCCACATAGCGGTCCCTTTGGGATAATCGAATAAGCTGTAATCATTGGCGTGTTCTCAACTGAAATGTTGGTGCCGGGCTCTCGGTTTCGCTTTTTTTTGATGAAAATTCAAAAAAAGAGCTCCAACAATACCTCCATCCCTCACGCAAAAAAATAAACAGTTTGAAAGTTGAAATTCCAAAAAACATACTTCAAAACCTTTCAACCTTCCAACCTTTCAACTTTTCAATCATCAGTAATCTTCACATCTGCAATTTGTAATCTGCACATCAGCACATTAATTTCCCTATTTTTGCACCCATACTATTTAAAAAAAATGGCCCGTTTTCATCGTTTGAAAGTTGTTGAAATTAATCGCGAAACCGCTGATTGTGTTTCTGTGGTATTTGCTGTTCCCGCCAATGAAAAGGAAGCTTTCAAATACATACAAGGACAATACTTGACCTTGAAGTTGAATGTGAAGGGAGAAGAGTTGCGCCGTTCGTATTCGCTTTGTACCAGTCCGGTTGCTGATGCTGAATTGCGTGTGGCAGTGAAAAAAGTGAAAGATGGTCGGGCCTCAACTTTTATCAATGATGTTTTGAAAGTGGGCGATGAAATGGAAGTGATGACGCCAATGGGAAATTTTCATTCGGAATTGAATTCTTCCAATCAGAAAAATTATATTTTGTTTGCCGGTGGAAGTGGAATTACGCCAATGTTTTCCATCATCAAAACGGTTTTGATTAGCGAACCTAAAAGTACGATCACACTTTTTTATGGAAATCGTGATGAGAACTCAAGTATTTTCAAAAAACAATTGGACGATCTTGCTGTTTCCAATTCAAGTCGTTTGAAAATAAATTACATTCTTGAAAACGGAAGTAATGATGATCTTTTCAAGGGAATCCTTTCGGTTGAAAAAGTAAAAGCACTTGCAGAAAAATTTGTTGATCTGAAATCTGATTATGAATTTTTCGTTTGCGGGCCAGGGCCGATGATGGAAAATGTGAAAACAGTTTTGAATGATTTGAAAATTGATTCAAAAAAAATCCACATCGAATATTTCACTGCGGTTGAAGCTGCGGTAAAAGCTGCCGAAGAAAAATCGGAAGAGAAAATCATTCATAGTAAACTCACCGTCATTCTCGACGATGAGGAAATGATTTTCGATCTTGCGTCGAATGGGAAATCAGTTTTGGATGTTGCGCAAGCTGCGGGTATGGATGTTCCATTCGCATGCAAAGGGGGAGTGTGCTGTACCTGTCGCGCGAAATTGATGGAAGGAAAAGTGAAGATGGACAAGAACTTTGCACTTTCAGCAGAGGAAATTGAGAAAGGATATATTCTCACTTGCCAGTCACATCCGATCACGGAGAAAGTGGTGATCAGTTATGATGAGCCTTGAGAAGATTTCCAATTTGATAATTGCCGATTCCCAATTTTTCCTGAAGACCTTCTTGCCTTTTTCCCGATAGCTGTCGGTGTTAATGGCATTTTTTTTCGCTAATGGGGTATCCACAGATTTCGCTGATTTTCGCAGATTAAAGCGCAGTGTCGCTGTGACGCTGTGGCAATACTTTTTGCGTGAGGGATAGCAGTGGAAAGCCCGCAGCAGGAAAAAAAATATTTTTCACGATTATCTTGGCGAGGACTTGGAACGGATAGCCCGACCGAGGTACGAGGGCACGCCCTTATTAAAAAGGTGGCAGGCAAATAAGCGGCAGGAGGCAGGGAATCAAGGAGAAATAAGAAAAAATACAATCGAAAATCGGCAATTATCAAATCGGCAATTTTTTCACCTGAAAAATTCCTGTTTTTTATCAGTTCTACAATTCAATGAAAACCCTATTTTTGCTCTCCTTAAAAAGAAAATCTCATTCTTATGAAAATACTAGTCGGAATCAGTAACGTTCCTGATACTACAGCAAAAATTGCTTTTACGGACAATAACACAAAGTTCAATAAGGCTGGTGTGCAGTTCATTATCAACCCTTACGATGAATGGTTCGCTCTTGTGCGTGCGCTTGAATTGAAAGAGGCAAAAGGTGCAGGAAGTGTGACTGTCATTCACGTTGGTCCACTTGAAAATGAAGCGATGATTCGAAAAGCGCTTGCAATTGGAGCGGATGATGCAGTACGAATTGATGCGGAACCTGCCGATGCGTTTTTTGTTGCAGAACAAATTGCAGCTTATGCGAAAGACAAAGGTTTCGATTTGATTCTCGTTGGAAAAGAAACCATTGATTACAACAGTTCACTCGTTGGCGGAATGCTTGCGGAAATGTTGAGTCTTCCTTATGTTTCATTGGCTTCAAAGCTTGATGTGAATGGAAATGTGGCAACAGCAGAATGTGAAATGGACAGCGGAACTTCCATTCTTGAAGTTCAATTGCCAGCTGTGATGAGTTGCATGAAAGGAATGTCGGAAGCACGTATTCCAAACATGCGCGGAATTATGGCGGCAAGAACCAAACCACTTGTTGTTGTTCCTGTGTCCAATCCTTCCATTCTCACTTCGGTTGAAAGTTACACACAAACAGAAGGAAGAAAAGCGGTAAAGATGATCGATCCGAATAACATGGACGAGTTGGTTGCTTTATTACACAACGAAGCAAAAGTCATTTAAATAGGAAGATTTTAGTTTGGAGTTTTTAGTTCGGAGAAATACCTCACAGAAAAAACGCCAACCCAAGATCTACGAACTAACCACTACGAACAAAAAACTCAAAACATATGTCAGTTCTAGTTTATACAGAAACATCAAAAAATAAAATCCGCAAGAGTTCGCTTGAGGCGGTGAATTACGCGGCGAATATTGCTGCGAAACTTGGAACAACTGTTACAGCCGTTATTGATGGTGGAACGGATGCTGCAATTCTTGGTGATCTCGGAAAAGCGGGCGCGAAAAAAGTCATTACAATTACCGATGCAAAGTTGAAGGATGGAAATCCTCGTGCATGGGCAATTGCAATTGATCAGGCAGCAAGTGCGGATGGCGCAACGGTTGTAATTTTTTCTCACGACATCGTCAGCAAGGCGATTGCACCACGATTAGCGGTAAGAATGAAAGCGGGAATTGTAGCCGGTGCTGTGGAATATCCAACCATTGAAGGTGGAAAATTTTCTGTTCGCAAAAGTGCCTTTTCAGGAAAAGCGACAGCTGTTTATGTCATTCATTCCGATAAAAAAATAATTTCACTTCTTCCGAATTCTTATCCAATTCAATTGGCGGATGGAACGGCTGAAGTTTCTCCATTGACAGTTGATCTTTCTGCTGCTGAAATAAAAGTGACAGTGAAAGAATTGAAGACACGCGATACCACAAAAATTTCACTACCAGAAGCTGAGTTGGTTGTTTCTGCAGGACGCGGAATGAAAGGACCAGAAAATTGGGGAATCATTGAAGATCTCGCAAATTCACTTGGTGCTGCAACTGCATGTTCGCGTCCAATTGCGGATATGGATTGGCGTCCACACCATGAGCATGTTGGTCAAACTGGACTTGCTGTTCGACCGAATTTATATATTGCCATTGGTATTTCTGGTGCAATTCAACATCTCGCTGGCGTGAACGGAAGCAAAACCATTGTGGTCATTAATACCGACAAGGAAGCTCCATTCTTCAAAGCGGCCGATTACGGTGTGATTGGAGATGCTTTTGAAGTGGTTCCTCGTTTGACAGAAGCTGTCAAGAAGTTCAAAGCGGCTCACCATTAATTCGTAGCTAATTCAGTATCTTTAATATTCCCCGTAGGATACTACGGAAAAACTAGATCTTCTTTCCATTGAGTAGCGGTACAAAAAAAACCAAATTAGAAATTGTAGGACTTTCCTATAGTCAAACGCAATCAGGTGCTTATGCACTTGTGTTGGGTGAAGCAAAAGGTAAGCGTCGTCTGCCGATTATCATTGGTGGATTTGAAGCGCAGGCAATCGCCATTGAGCTGGAAAAAATGACACCAAGTCGTCCGCTCACACATGATCTTTTCAAAAGTTTTGCAGGCGCATTCAATATTGAATTGACAGAAGTACTCATATATAATCTTGTCGAAGGAATTTTCTTCGCAAAATTGATTTGTACCAATGGTACGAATGATGTGGAAATCGACGCAAGAACTTCAGATGCCATCGCACTTGCCGTTCGATTCAATTGTCCGATTTATACTTTCGAATTTATTTTATCGCAAGCTGGAATTGTTTTGGAAGATGAAAAACCAGAACAGACTTTAGCAGAAGAAACGGTTGCAGGTGAAATGACTTCCGATGACGAAATATTGAAAGAGGCAAGCGGCCCTGAATTGCATCGCAAAACAGTAAAAGAGTTGGAAGAAATGTTGACCAAAGCTCTTGCAGATGAGAATTACGAACGCGCTTCCCATATTCGTGATGAATTGAACATTAGAAAATCATCCTAGTTTACAGGCTTCGAGACATTTTTCTTTTTTTCAGCCTTCGATACTTTCTATCTCGATGGTTATCGAGATAGAAAACTCAGTCTGACAAAAAAGTCTGACAAACCAATCACTAATCACCAAATAAATGAATATTCGACTGCGACTTACCATTATGAGCTTCTTGCAGTTTTTTGTCTGGGGAGCTTGGTTAATTACCATTGCCAATTATTGGTTTGGAACAAAAGGATGGCAACCAGAACAGTTCGGAGCGATTTTTACAACACTTGGACTTTCATCTTTATTCATGCCAACAATAACCGGCATAATTGCTGATCGGTGGATTAATGCTGAAAGGTTATACGGCGTGCTTCATCTTTTAGGCGGAATTGCTCTTGCAATTATTCCTTTTGTGAATGATCCTGCAACTTTTTTCTGGGTGATTTTTGCGGCTATGATTTTTTATATGCCTACCATTTCACTTTCAAATTCGGTTGCATATAATATTCTTAAATCAAATGCATTGGATGTCATTCGCGTATTTCCTCCTATCAGGGTTTGGGGAACAATTGGATTTATTGCGGCGATGTGGACTACCAATCTTACGGGTAACAAAGCAACTGCGAATCAGTTTTTCATTGCAGCAATTGCGGCCGCGGTTTTGGGCATATACGCTTTCACATTGCCAAAATGTCCTCCACAGAAATCCACACAAGAGAAAAAATCGCTTTCTGAAACTTTTGGTTTGAATGCCTTCAAACTTTTCGCTAATTATAAAATGGCACTTTTCTTTTTCTTTTCAATGTTGCTTGGCGCAGCCTTGCAATTGACCAACATGTATGGCGATCGTTATTTGTCTGAATTCAGTAAGTTTCCTCAATATGCAGATTCTTTGGTTGTGAAATATTCCACAGTGATCATGTCCATTTCACAAATTTCCGAGACTGTATTCATTCTTACCATTCCATTCTTTCTCCGAAAATTCGGGATAAAGAGTGTGATGGTCATTAGTATGTTGGCTTGGGTTCTTCGCTTTACCTTGTTTGCTTATGGTGATCCATCGAGTGGATTGTGGATGATTATTCTTTCCTGCATTGTTTATGGAATGGCATTTGATTTTTTCAATATTTCAGGCTCACTATTTGTTGAAATTTCCTCCGATGCAAAAATCCGTTCGAGTGCACAGGGATTATTCATGATGATGACGAATGGTTTTGGTGCAGTATTGGGAAGTTTTGTAAGTGGATATCTTATACAACACTATTTTGTATTGGAAAACAAGATGTGGGACTGGCATGGTATCTGGCTTTGCTTTGCTGCCTATTCATTAGTGGTTGCAGTTCTTTTTGCATTGCTGTTCAAGCACAAACACGATCCAAAGCAATTGGAGAATGTTTCTCATTAGAGAAAAAAACAAACTTCTCAGTTTCAGTTTTTGAATATCGACTTCAGATTTCCAAATTTAGAATATCGAAGTGTTGTTCCATTTAATTTCCTTCGATCTTGGATATTCTAGATTGGATATTCGATATTCCTTTTTATTGCAATAATCAGCCACTTATTTCCATAATACAACCACTTCTTCAAATTGAATTTTCCTGCACGTGGTTTTTGTAAATTTATCTCAATGAAAACGAATCGATTTTCCCAAAATCTTTCTTTTCTTTTTCCAATGTTTTTTTCGGCATTCTGTTTTTATTCTTGCTTGACTACTCAAGTATTTGTTAAAACCACTCAGCCTGGAATTGTTACGATTCCTGCCAACGTTCACAAATTTGTTTTGGTTGATTTCTCCGGAAAAGGCAGTGCATGTTTAAGCGCATTGCAATTAGGTATAAATTCACATCAAGGATTCACTTCTTACATTGTTAAAGTTGATTCAAATTCTTCTCCGGAAATTTCATGGCAACGAATCGCCGTTCTTATGAATAATGATACAAATGCAGTATTGATAGCTCTTGAGAAATTGGGTGATGATTGGAGAACGAATCCATTAATTCGACCGAATGAAGCAGTTTCAGTGGCCAATGCAACCAACAAGCATTTGAGAAATTATCCCGGATCATCAAAAGTGGAAGAGCAATACTTTTATTATTCGTGGAAAATTTATGATTTGAAATCAAAAAGTTTTTTGGGAAATTTTTATCGTGTTTTTTACGATGACAATAAAACTGTTGCAGGTAATGCTTTCTCAGATGAGATTTTTCCGCATGAAAAAATTCTGTCTAGAAAATGTTACACTTATGGCAATAGAAATATGCGTACGGCAGGGAAGTTTGTTCGTTGTGGTCAATGGGGAAATGCGGCAAGAATCTGGGAAGCGGAATGCAAAGACTCAAGCTCGCGGGCTCAGGCAAAAGCATTTTATAATATGGCAATTGTTGAAGAAAAAGCGGGGCAACTCACAAAAGCAATTGAATTTGCAAGAATGGCAAAAAGCATGGGCGATATGAACGGGGAAATTATTTTGCCTTTGTTACTTGAAGAACAAGGCGCTATGAATGCAGGGAAATGAGACGGGAGTGGCAGCCTTCTCAGTTCTAATTTTTGAATATCAAATATTGAATATCGATTTCCGAATGTTGAATATTGATTTTTTTTTGAATTTTCAATCGCTTTTGAACATTGTGACCTGAGCATGTGACATGGGAGGTAGAATGAGAATGGTGAAAGTGAAAAAATCAGCTCAATTCCCAAGTAACAAAAAACTTTTCACTACCCTAGTCACAAGTCCTTAGTTCCTTCATTTTCCCCTTTCATAAGAAATAGTTGATAATTTAGGTAAAACAGAAGCGCGGTGTGATCATTTTCAAGCATCCACTTTGCTAAATTTGGATTGCTAAAAATGAGCCCAATTCCCATGAGAAAATTTGCAAAAATATCAGGAATCATCACTACGTTATTTGTGGTAGTTGGGATTTGTTTTAAAGTGCTGCATTATCCAGGAGGCAGTATTCTTGTGGTTATCGGAACGGGTTCTTTTTCGGCAATTTTTCTTTTTTCGCTGGCAGCCTATCGATTAAGAAATGCGAAATCTACATTGGAAAAAGTTGCTGCTGTTTTGGGTTGGTTTGGTGGTTCAGAACTCGCAATTGGAATGTTGTTTAAAGTTCAGCATTGGCCAGGCGCAGCATTTACGATGTTGTTTGGTGCTGTATTAAGTGCAGTTTTTCTGATTCTACATTTTGTGAATCTTTCGAAATATGAAAGTGGTCGGAAAAAATTTGGAATTTTTGATGTGTTGATTATTGTAACCTATGGAATGCTTTTTTTTGGAGTGAATTTGGCGATGAAAAGAAACGCTGAAACTCAGATGAAGATTGCAGAATATGAAACTGCTTTTGTCGCAGAAAGAAAACTGAACGACGCGAATCAAGAATTATTCCGAAATATTTATTTGGATACAACAATGCAAGGTGCATATTGGTCTTTGAATGATCTGGCCGAATCAACCACTAGCATTTTGCAATATATTAATGAATTGAAAAGAAAAGTTGTGGCTGTTTCAGCAGATGTTGCGGAAAGCGCTGCGGATACCTTGCCTATTCGTTATCTGAAGCGTTTGAACGATTTTGATATTACAACACATCTGATGATTGGCAATGATACTGCGAACGTTGTGGGAGAAGCAAAAACCTTGAATTATGCGCTCCATAGTTATTTCACCAATTTGATGAATAATATTCCTGAACATTCTCAAAAAGAATTAAAATCAAAAATAACACAGTACGTTCCAATTGATTTTTTCCAGAAAGGACGTGATCAGATGGTTTATTGGGAATTGGGAAATTTCTATCACAAAACAGTGCTTGAAACACTCACGACCTTGACGAAACTTCAAACCGATATTCTCAACGCAGAAAAAATTGTCATTGAACAAATAAAAAATAGTTCGCCCAAATAAAAAATGAAACAATACCACGATTTAATGCGCCACGTCCTCGAACACGGTGCAAAAAAAACAGACCGCACGGGAACAGGTACAGTTTCCGTATTCGGTTATCAAATGCGATTCAATCTTGAAGAAGGATTTCCAGCGTTGACGACGAAGAAAGTTCATATGCGTTCCATCATTCATGAACTGCTTTGGTTTTTGAAAGGTGAAACGAATACAAAATATTTAAAGGAAAACGGTGTGACCATTTGGGATGAATGGGCAGATGAGCATGGGGAACTCGGTCCTGTTTATGGATCACAATGGAGAAGTTGGCCAACGGCCGATGGGAAACATATTGATCAAATTTCAAATGTCATTGAGCAAATAAAAAAAAATCCGGATTCTCGTCGACTGATTGTTAGCGCTTGGAATGTGGGTGAAATTGATAAAATGAAATTGCCACCTTGCCACGCATTTTTTCAGTTCTATGTTGCCGACGGAAAGTTGAGTTGTCAATTGTATCAACGCAGTGCGGATATTTTCCTAGGTGTTCCTTTTAACATTGCTTCATATGCTCTGTTGACGATGATGGTTGCACAAGTTTGTGATTTGAAATATGGTGATTTCATTCACACACTGGGTGATGCACATTTGTATTCAAATCATATTGAACAAGCGAATTTGCAATTGTCCCGCGATTTCCGCTCACTTCCAACAATGAAAATGAATCCCGCCGTGAAAAATATTTTCGATTTCAAATTTGAGGATTTTACCTTGGAAGGATACGATCCGCATCCGCACATCAAAGCCGCAGTCGCAGTTTAATAATAATGAAAAACATTGTCTCCAACTTTACAACCTTTCAACTTTACAACCTTTCAACTATTTTTTCGTGAAAATAATAATCATCGTAGCGGCTTCTGAAAATAATGCAATTGGGAAAGACAACCGTCTCATTTGGCGATTGCCTGATGACATGAAATTTTTCAAGGAGAAAACGGAAGGTCATTGTGTTGTTACAGGAAGAAAAAATTACGAATCAATTCCCGAAAAATTTCGTCCCCTTCCTGGACGCAGCAATATTGTTGTGACCAGAAGTGAAAATTTTCAGGCACCTGGCGCTATTGTTGTTCATTCATTGGAAGACGCAATTGTTAAAGCAGAGCATCTTGAGGAGACCGATTTATATATTATTGGCGGTGGGGAAATTTACAGGGAAGCTATTCCTGTGACGGATATCATTTGGTTAACCAGAATTCATCACGAATTTGATGCCCATACTTTTTTCCCATTGTTGGATGCGACACAATGGGAAATCACTTGGCAAGAGAAACATCCTGCTGATGAAAAACATATTTATGCATTTACCTTTTTGAAATACGAACGAATCAATAAAGTATCTTTATAGTCTAAACAAAAATCAAATGAAAAAACTTGCCCTTACCGCTTTTGGAGTCGCAATTGTACTCGTCGGTTTAATGACTGCTCTTTATTTTTGTCCTTGCACAAAACATTGTGAAGGCGATCGCGATCGTTGTGAAATGAAAGACAGCACCAAGTGTCCTGGTCAACAGGAAGGATGTAAAGAAGGAGAAGGAAAATGTTCTGGTCATCATGAAGGATGCGAAAAGGAAGGCAATCAACAAGGCGGTTGCAAAATGGAAGGTAATCAACAAGGCGGTTGCAAAATGGAAGGCAATCAGCAAGGTGGTTGCAAAATGGAAGGCAATCAACAAGGAGGATGTAAGATGGAAGGCAATCAGCAAGGTGGTGGTGCATGTTCTATGCAAGGTGCCAATCAAGGTTGTTGCTGCTGCATAATGATGATGAACGCTTGTAAAGCAAAATGTGATTCAATGAAGGCAGATACTGCACATTGCAAGGTTAGATGTAAGATGTAATTTCAATTAATGATTCATTGATTGATAATTAATAATTAATAATGCTGGATGGGGAAACCTGTTCAGCATTTTTGTTTTGACTTCCTCGTATTATGCAATTTACTTCAGTGATTTTCTAAAGTCCTGTGATGGATCCTTGCAATTTTTTTTGCGTGAGGGATTGTAGCAAGCTACCATGTAGCGCGGAAAGCCCGACCCCAATCCCAACAGCATTGTTGGGATTGGGGGCACGCCCAAATGAAAGTCGGCAGTCAAAATAGATGGAGGGGACAGTCAAAAATAGAAAAGCAAATTTTGAATCTATAATATCCAACATCGGGAATCGCATTGTTGAATCTTGATTCTTTGAATTTCCTTTGGACATGTTTTGCTGATGTGTCCATTATATTGGAAAATATGGACATGTTAGATTGGTGATTTCAAAAATGGACTTACCTTTGCTATCTGTTCAAAAAATAGAAAATAATGGACACATCAAGAAAAGTGAAATTTGACCGAAATATTCCTTTTAACGACTTGCCTGATCTGCCACCGCATGAAAAAATCATTGATCATGAGATTCTAAAGAAATGGGGTTTGGCTTCTCGTGCATTGGCAGAATTGAACAGGAATATTCTTCGCATTCCCAATCCAAGCATGTTGGTGAATACGATTTCCCTGCAAGAAGCCAAAAGTTCAACGGCCATTGAAAATATTTTTACAACAGAAGATGAGCTTTATAAAGCTGTCTCCGATACCGTGAAGGAAGCGACTGCAAATCCGGCAACAAAGGAAGTGTTGAGATACCGTGAAGCATTGTGGAGTGGGTATCAACTATTGTTGAAGAAAAAAAAATTCAATGCATCGACCATTGTAAAAGTGTTTCAGCAAATTAAAAACACGAAAGAGGGAATTCGACCAGCGCATTCACAAGTCATCATTAAAAGGGGACAAAGTAAAATCAAGCCGGGTGAAATAATTTATACTCCTCCGAGAGGAAAAGTTATTGTAGAGAAAAAACTAAATAACTTATTGGATTTTTTGAATAATGAAAAGTATGAAATTGATCCTTTGCTGAAAATGGCGATTGCGCATTATCAGTTTGAAGCCATACATCCATTTACAGATGGAAATGGAAGAACAGGCCGAATAATTAATTTGTTGTATTTGGTCAATCAAAATCTGCTTTCGCATCCTGTTCTATATTTGAGTAAATACATTATCAATAACAAGGAAGATTATTATCATTTACTGTCGGGAGTTACGCAAAGACAAGCTTGGAAGCCGTGGATTTTGTTTATGCTGAATGCAGTGGAAAATACGGCCAAACAAACCAACCAAACCATTGACGAAATTCTGTTGCAAATGAATGCTACTCATGCGCATGCAAACAAAAAGTTAAAATGGTACAGTTTGGAATTGAACCAGTTTTTGTTTTCGCAGCCTTACATAAAGCAAAAGCAAATTGGTAAGCTGTTGGGTGTAAAAAGCAGAACGACGATGACGAAATATATGTATGAATTGGGGAAATTGGGAATCCTTGCTCCTCATACAGAGGGAAGAGAAGTTTATTATTTCAATACCGATCTGATCAGAATTTTGCAACCATAAAAAAACGGAAACATCTCTGTTCCCGTTTTAATTTCGAATATCAAATCTTCAGATTCTCTAAGCCACTTTCAATTTTTCAATCTTCGCCTTGCTCAATTTCTCTTTCGCGTAATCCAAAGTGATGTGTAAGCGTTTTGAATTTGCGTCGGAAGGCATATCGTACATCGCGTCGATCATGATGGCTTCACAGATGGAACGAAGTCCGCGTGCGCCGAGTTTGTATTCCATTGCTTTCAAGACAATCGTATCAAACACATCATCATCGAAAGAAAGTTTTACGCCATCCATTTCGAAAAGTCGAACGTATTGTTTTGTCAATGCGTTTTTGGGCTCTGTCAAAATGCGACGAAGTGTTTCCTGATCGAGTGGATCCAAATGTGTCAATACGGGAAGGCGACCAATTAATTCGGGAATCAATCCAAAAGATTTCAAATCCTGCGGAACGATGTATTGCAACAAATTTTCCTTGTCAATAATTGTTTCTTCACCCTTCGGAGCATAACCGATGGTTTGTGTTTGAATACGTCGTGCAATTTTTTTATCAATGCCATCGAATGCACCACCGCAGATGAAGAGAATGTTTTTCGTATTCACCTGAATCATTTTCTGTTCAGGATGTTTACGTCCGCCTTGTGGTGGGACATTCACTGTGCTTCCTTCCAACATTTTCAAAAGTGCCTGTTGAACACCTTCGCCGGAAACGTCGCGTGTGATGGATGGGTTATCACTCTTGCGTGCAATCTTGTCGATTTCGTCAATGAAAACAATTCCGCGTTCAGCAGCAGCAGTATCGTAATCGGCAGCCTGCAACAAACGAACTAGAATACTTTCAACGTCTTCTCCCACATAACCAGCCTCTGTGAGAACAGTTGCATCGGCAATACAGAATGGAACGTTCAACAATTTCGCGATGGTACGTGCGAGCAAGGTTTTTCCTGTTCCGGTTTCTCCCACCAAAACAATATTGGATTTGTCGATTTCAATTTCCTCGACATTTTTCTTTCCTGGTTTTTGCGCAATGCGTTTGTAGTGATTATAAACGGCTACTGACAAAACTTTTTTCGCTTGCTCTTGACCAATTACATATTCATCCAAATGGCGTTTGATTTCCATTGGCTTCAACAAGGTTAGGGCTGAACTGATGGAAGAATTTTTCTTCGCGTCCTGTTCTTCCTTTACAATGCGATATGCTTGCGCAATACACTGATCACAAATGTGACCTTGTATACCCGCAATGAGCACGAGCGTATCCTGCTTATCGCGTCCGCAGAATGAACAATGAATATTATTTTCTTTTGTGGCCATGGGGAAATAAATTTTGAATTTTGAGTTTTGAATTCTGAATTATAAAAAATTCAAAATTTAGAATTAAAAATTCAAAATTATTTAGCTCGTTTAGCAAGGATTTCGTCAATCATGCCATATTCTTTGGCTTCTTGAGCGATCATCCAATAATCGCGATCACTGTCGGCCCAAACTTTTTCGTAAGTCTGTCCGCTGTGTTTCGCAATGATTTCATATAATTCTTTCTTCAACTTCTGAATTTCACGTGCAGTGATTTCGATATCGGAAGCTTGTCCTTCTGCACCGCCCATTGGTTGGTGAATCATTACACGTGCATGTGTGAGTGCAGTACGTTTTCCTTTTTCACCAGCGCACATTAATACCGCGCCCATAGAAGCTGCCATTCCTGTGCAGATGGTTGCCACATCAGGTTGAACAATTTGCATGGTGTCATAAATTCCAAGACCAGCATAAACGGATCCGCCTGGAGAATTGATGTACATCTGAATATCTTTTTTCGCATCAACAGATTCCAAAAACAAAAGTTGCGCTTGAATGATATTGGCAACTTGATCGTTGATTCCTGTTCCCATGAAAATAATGCGATCCATCATCAAACGGGAGAACACGTCCAATTGCTGAATGTTCAACTGACGTTCCTCAATGATGTAAGGTGTCATGGAATTTTGTGGAGCAATGGAAGAAACATAATAATCAAGATTCAGACTGCTGATACCTTGATGCTTTGTCGCGTATTTGCGAAATTCATTTTTGTCGAACATAGGATGGTTTATTTTACAATTAACTGTTCAAGATTCTTGCCAATTCATTTTCAATGACACAATGGCGTTTTTTGTCAGGTTATTTATTCGCCGCCTTTAAGAAACTCATCATAGGAAACTTCCTTTGGTGTGATGTTTATTTTTGTGCGATACAACATCATCAGTTTTTGAGCATAAAGTTCTTCGAAGATTTTTTTCGCTTCTTCTTCTTTTTCAAGAACACGTTTTGCTGTGCCAGTCAATTCCTCATCACTCACTTCATCCGGATTACGACCGTATTTCGCGAAATTGCCTCTGAGAATGACCTTCACATGTTCTTCCGCTTCTTCAGGAGTAACGGAAATTTGATTATCACGAATCAATTTGTTTTCAATCAACTGCCAACGCAATTGACGTGCGTACATTGGATATTCCGCATCCACCTGATCTTGCGTAACTGGTTTTTCATTGGCATAAATCAACCAACGTTTCAAGAAAGCATCTGGGAGACTGAGATTTGTTTTGTTGAGTAATTCACCGCTGATGTCATTGCGAAGGCGTTGTTCTGCATCGCGTGTAAACATGCTTGTGAGTTCTTCCGCAATTTTTCCACGGAATTCTTCAGGTGTATTGACAGCACCTGGCCCATAAATTTTCTCGAATAATTCTGCATTGAGTTCAGCAGGAATTAATCGGTTGATTGTTTTTACGGTAAAACGGAATTTGCAAGTAAGTGTTTCTGCAGCGTGCTCTTCAATTCCGAGTTTTGTTGCGAGTTCTTTTGCGTTATCAGCAATCTGTTTTGTGGTGAGATCGAATTTATCTTCAGCTTTTGCGCCAATCAAAATCTTCTGATCTTCTTTTACAGGATTGTCAAGGAACATCGTTGATGCTTTGAAAATTCCACCAGGTACGATTTCTCCTTTTTCATCCAATTCCACAAAATCTCCATAAATAAGATCACCATCGCCAGCAGCATCAATCGGAGCAATTTTTCCGTAACGACGAGTCATATCGGAAACATATCCATCAATTAATTTATCCTCAATGCGAACAACATATTCGTTGAGTTTTATTCCAGCACCCAAATCAAGTGTGAATTGTGGTGCAAGCGCCATGTCAAATTGAAATTCGAATTCTATCTGATTATCGAAATCGACATTGTTATTTTCATCTTTCGGAAGTGGATTCCCAAGCACATCCAATTTATTTTCCTGAATGTATTTATAAAGTGAATCGGAAAGGATACGATTGATTTCCTCTGCAAGTACAGATTTGCCATACATTTTTCTCACCAAGGATGGCGGAACTTTTCCAGGACGAAATCCGGGCATGGATGCTTTCTTCTGATAATTTTTCAGCGCATGTTCAACTTTTTCTGTGTAATCAGCCGGACCCACATTTACTTTTACAACAGCATTCAGCTCGTCGATATTTTCTTTGGTAATGTTCATTTCGTTCTTTGATTTGTTTTATCATTCCGGCACTTGCCAAAAAATGCCCATTCTCCTGTGAGAAATGGAGGACAAAGATACTAATTTTCGCACGTTTTCGGGTTTTTCTAATCGGCTGGGAACCCCACATAATACGCTGAAACGGCCACTTATAGGACATTTGCGGTTCGTGGAGTAATATTTATTCTGCGCGATGATTGCAGCATTACTTTTGCTTGATTAAAACGGAAATTATCCCCAACCGTTAAATAATATGGCAAAAGAGACTTTGTTGCAAACCATGTGGATGGGCTTCGGTGATGATAAAATTATCCGTGTTCGTATTCTCGAAGGAATGAAAATTGACCTCAAGCAAGCAAAACTCATGAATGAGTGCATGCTTCGTCTTGCTGAAAAAGATCGTTTTCCTGTTTTGATTGATGCTCGTGCAAGTTACAGTTGGAACAAGGATGCTCAAGAATACAACGCTACACATTCCGATTCCCGTTTGGCAACAGCCGTAATCACAAATAATCCTGTGAGTCGTTTGCTGACGAACACCTATGTGAAAATTTTCAAACCAGCGTATCCCGTAAAAATATTTTCCAACGAAGCGAAAGCAATTCTGTGGTTAAAAGAATTTATGTGAATTAAATTTTTGATGTTGGATTGAAAAATATTTAGACTACCGCTACATCTTTTTTCTTGCTGCTATATTATTGGTGCGTGCCCTTCCTGCGTCAGGTCGTGCTCACGCGAAAAAAAAATAGTTTGAAAGTTTGAAAGTTGGAGTTGATCGATCCAAAAAACTTTCCAACTTTTCAACTCCTAAACAACAATGTTGACAATCCGCTTCGCAAAAAAACAAAACCCTCAAATTGTTCCGATGCAGAAGCGCCAGAACCATTCAAGGGTTTTTATTTTCGATTAAGAAAAAAATCTAATTCAGTCGGAAAGGAGCAATCAGTTCGAATCGTGGAATCTGAACTTCAACTCTTCCTCCATCAGCTTCACGAACGAATAAATAAGTTCCGTGCATGCTTCCAATTTCAGAATTCAGATTGCAAGCCGATTCATATTCATAAACTTCACCTGGTTTAAGAATAGGTTGTTGTCCAACAACTCCTTCACCTTCCACTTCCTGTCCTGTTCCTGCGGTATCAAAGATATACCAGTGACGACGCATTAATTGCACAGTATAGTCGCCGGTATTTTCAATCCGGATATGATATGAAAAATAAAATTGTCGCTGTTCAGGACGCGAATAAATTTCCTGATAGTGACTTTCAACGCTGATTTTGATTCGATGCGTTACACGAGTTGCCATTTTAGGGGAATTGTTTGTGCAAGTTTAAGTCGGCAAATTGTTAAAAGCAATGATTTGCCTGATAAGTTTGTTAACAATGCTCACGGGAAAAGTGACAAGAAATGTGGGTTACAGGCCGAATTGGGGATGGGTGACTTGTAAATAAGGATGAGTAAAGTAAAATGTCAGATGAGTAGGAATTACTAATTTTTCACAATTTTTTTCGAGACGAAAGATTTTCGTTCCCAAGCCTCTGTTTTTTACTGAACTTTTGAATTTATTCTGCGCACACAAACCAATTCATCCACCCAAGAGCCTTGTCGTCGGAAATAAACGAGAATGGCATAATCGTTTTCTGTTTCCTGATGCATGCCTTCCGCAAAAAAATCGTCAGCGGATTTATCGTTGTCACGCTGAAGAACGTATTCATAATTGTAATATCCCTGTTTGAGAAATATCGAAGCTTCATATCCTTTCAATGCATAATTGTATTTCATTTTACAATCCGTGTGACATTGGAAATTTGAAAATGCTCCGAATACATACATGGTCCCTTCCGAAGTTGGTGGATCCCATGGAAGGAAAAAATGAATCCATGCATAATCCGCATCAACATCATCTGTTCCTCCGTCCGTGGTTTTGATTAAAAATTTCCCATTGATGTCATTCGTTCCAACATAACGTTTGTATGTTCTCTTTTCATCTGGCAACAGATACACATTGTAAATTGAGTTGGAGTCTTTCTCAATACTTTGAATACGATCGCTTTGATAGCGCAAACTTCTTGTGTCAAACCAACGGAATTCACTTCCGCCGCGAAAAACATTTACATCATCATAATCATAAGTGAGTTGCTGATCCTTTACAAATTGAGGTTGTAAACCTACAATGGCATTATCCCATCGATAATTTTGCATAATGACAGGATAGATTTCTGAAAAAGGATTTGTGATTTCGGTGGAATTGTAATTGATATTAAAATCAACTTCCTGTTTGAAATTTCTATTCTCAACAATTGTCGCAGCATGCACAGTTGCATCCACGGAAACTTTATTTTCGTAAACAAGAAACCGTCTGGTGAAAACAACATTCACAGGATCGTTATCTGTATAAACTTCCAACAAATAATTCCCCGACTTTGTCAACTTCACTCCGTCATTCGGAAAGTTGATGGAATAATGCGTGTATCGCTGCAAGGTGGTTCGTGAAAAACGGTAATCTGAAATTGGATTTTCTGCAAAACCATCCAGATATTCCGAAACTAAAATATTGGAAGGTTCCCATTTCGCATTACAATGAATTAAAGTGAAACTGTAAACTTTAACATCGCCATCCAGATCATCAAAGCTGAGATAAAGTTTGTTGTCTGAAGTCAAATTGATAAAGGCAGGAGCAAGAATGGCGGGATCGGTACTGAGCTGAATTGTTTTTACATTCTTGACGTACTCATGATCTTCGTAGCGAAGTGTTTTGTCGGAAAAATATTCAGTAGTGTCTTTGTTTTGCGCAAACGTGAATACGCAGAGGTGCACAAATACAATTGTGCAGATGAAAAATTTCATTGTAAGGGATGGGAAAAATTTCATCATGATTTATAAATAAGCAACAAACGTGCCTTATTAAAGTGGCAATAATTTTCCTGTGGAATTTTCAGTGTTATTGATTGTGTTTGGATTTCCTGTGTAATATATATTGCCACTTCCATTGATGATGGTGATTAATAAGCCGATTGAATGTACTGTAATTTTCCCAGTTGTATTAGTATACACCCATGTGTAATTATTGGTGCAGCCGTCGGTAATCGTAAATCCTGTTCCTTTTGAATAAATTACTACTTGCTCGCATGATCCAGTTAAAGTAATGTCTCCCGTGCCGTGTTGGTGTGTGTATGTTTTACAATGGCCGCCCATCTGAAATGCAATTGTAGCTGAGCCTTCGCTTTCCAAATCAATGGAATCAGAAGTGCATGCATTTGTATTCGTAATCAAACCTGAACCGATTGTTCTGATTTTATAAAATTGATTACGCACATAATGGATATAAATATTTATTGGTATGTCATACCGACGTAAGAAATTGCATTTGTTTTTGTTTTTAATTACAAGTTCATCTCCGTTCATTTCCGTAACAACACCACTCACAAGATTTTTTCCCGCTTCAACGGTAATACGTTGCACAGTATCTTCCTGAAAATACAAATTCACATAGCTTTCTATGGAGACGCTTTTGAAGCTTGGAAGTTGCCTCTCTTCTGAAACAATGGATCCGGTTCCTTTAAAACAATTACATCCATTATCTTTTTTGCACATCCAATTGGGAAGCGCCAAAAGAAGAACGAGATATGGAATCGTTCGTTTCATTTTTTAAAATCTCCATCCAAGGCCGTATTCCAAATACTCTGCTCTAGCCCAATGGGTTTTCAAGGAAACATTTAATATCAAGTGCTGCCCAACAAGGTATCGGGCTCCGAAACGCGTGTAAAAAAGGCCATTGTCATAGCGAGAACGAATGTATGCGCCCATTTCGATTGGAAAAAAAACACGACCTACTACAAACTCATAACAGACTTTTCCACCAACTTGAAAATTCTGAAGCACTGTAGTGTGAAGAGAATCTTCAACCCACAATCTTTTTCTGATCGCATCACTATACATCAAATCAAGCCCTGCTCCGAATCTTGCTTTCCTTGCTGTGCGCACCATTGCAGAAGTTACAATGTTCAAAACCGCATAACGGTTTCCTCCAGGAGGATCTGTGTCGTTAAATCCCGTTACAACTAGTGTGTTGAAATGCCAATGAGGATTGGCGAGAATGCCGAGGGTTTTCTCACTCTTTGTTTCGAATTCAGGAGATGGTTTTGTGCAAAGTTTTTGAATGATAGCATGATGATATCCTACACTGAGCATTGGTAAATTAACACCAAGATTGGGAAGTTTTGCAGCACCATCGGAAAAGTGTGTGATGCCAATTCCAAATTCAAGATAATTATCGTCATTCAATTTCCACATCAAATCATATCTCAAACTCATGCAAACGTTCAGGTGTGAACCAATCGCAACGTTCGCGTGATTCTCCAATGGATCAAAACACTTCGTTACATAACCGGCGCCCCATCCAAATCGGATGTTCATTTTTACAATGCGACTTCTTTTTCCCAATGGAAAATTAATAAATGGATAAATCCCAATTCCTGTTCCCAAAACAGTTGGATTCCCAAGTGGAATTACGTGAACTGCCAATCCAATCCATGGATAATGATAAGGTTGATCGTAGGAATGTTCACCGGTTCCTGTTCTGATTACATCAACTTCAAATCCTTGAAGATGTTTTTTTACAAGACCATCCATGGTTGAACGGTGGGCCCAGAAAAATCCATATTGGTAACTCGCACTGATAAAGATCTGTTTGCAGTTGGGTGCACTGATGGTATCACGTTGCGCAGAAAGGCGCAGAGAGAAAAGCGAAAGGAGTAAGAGAAGACGAATTTTCATTTTGGAATGGGAACGCAAATTTAAAGTAAATGATGAATGATAACTGATGAATGATGAATTATTTGATTGTTTTTTGAGAGAAAAATGGAAATTCAGACTTTTTATTCATCATTCATCATTTATCATTCATAATTTCGTTTTATGAATTCACTTGAACAGAAAAAAGACGCGTTTGTACGAATGCTCACCATTATGGATGAGTTGCGTGCACAATGTCCTTGGGACAAAAAACAGACGCTGGAAAGTTTGCGTCATCTTACCATTGAGGAAATGTATGAATTGGGTGATGCGATTCTCGATAAAAATATGGTGGGAATTAAAAAAGAATTGGGTGATGTTTTATTGCACATTATTTTTTATTCCAAAATAGGAAGTGAAACAGGTGATTTTGATATTGCCGATGTGATCAATTCGGAATGTGATAAATTGGTTTCCCGTCATCCGCATATTTATGGCGATGTGAAAGTGAATAATGAACAGGATGTAAAAGAAAATTGGGAAAAAATAAAATTGAAGGAGAAAGACAGCATCACAAGCGATGGATTCCGTTCTGTTCTCAATGGAGTTCCCTTGTCGTTACCTGCAGTTGTAAAATCTTGGCGCATTCAGGAAAAAGCACGTGCTGCGGGATTTGATTGGGAAAAACCGGAAGAGGTTTGGGGCAAAGTGGAGGAGGAGATCGGCGAATTGCATTATGAAGTAAAAAATAATTCTCCCAAAGAAAAAATCGAAGATGAATTTGGTGATGTATTGTTTGCTTTAATTAATTATGCTCGATTCATCAATGTAAATCCAGAAGATGCGTTGGAACGAACAAACAAAAAATTCATTCGCAGATTTCAATATTTGGAAAAAGAATCACAGAAGGATGGAAAAAAATTGGAGAATATGTCGCTCACAGAAATGGATGTGTATTGGAATAGGGCGAAGGCGGAGGAAAGAAAATAGAAATTAATAATTGAATTGTTTGGAGCAGGGACTTTTCAAATTTCAGAAGCACTCAACCTGCTTTCCGCTTTTGCATGGCAACCGCTGCAATCCCTTAGGTTTGGGTCCAATAATTTATTTGAGATTTGTTGTTGCAGATTAACCAAACGACAGAGGTGAACTTTCTGCTATCCAGGTTTCAAGACCTATGCCCTGA
>CAIQQJ010000128.1 GCA_903873905.1 uncultured Flavobacteriales bacterium | reverse complement strand
TAACAAACTGGTAAGCAGAATATTTGCCACGATCAAAAGAGGAACTCCATATTTACCAAATCTAGCAAAAGCGGCATGAAAAATTATTTTCAGAAACGTTTGGATAAACCATAGAATTCGGGGCTATTCTAGAACACTTCAGTTTCAAACAAAAAAGAAAGCCATAACAGTTTGAATTCATTAGAAAGAAAAACAGTAAAGGCATGCAGCATAAAGTCTTCGCAAAAAATGGCAAAAAAAACACCTCCACAAATGTTTCTGTGGAGGTGCAATAAAAAGCTTTGGAATTTGTTGTTATGCTTTCGGTGGCTCTTTCTTCCCATCATCCTTTTTCACTTCTGCAATTTTCTTTTTATCCGGATCCATCATCTCCATCAATTTCAATCCAAGCAATCCGTCCATTGCATTTCCACTTCCGTTTCCATTTCCACCAATCAACACATCAGGAATTAGTTTGACATGACCCTTAGAAAGTTCTTCGGTGATTTTGTAACGAGTGAAATTTTCTCCACCCAATGCTTTCACCGCAAGTTCATACGCTTCAGCAGTTGATTTACCAATGGCAAGAATTTTTCCTGCTTCAGCAGAACCCGTAACAGAAATCTGTTCCGCATTCGCAGATGCTTTCAATTTGATTGCTTCTGATTCCGCTTGCGCTCTCGCGCGTGTCGCTTCCGCTTCTGCAAATGCGCGCAACTTAATTACTTCTGCTTCCGCACCAATCGCAAGTTTAACTCCCGATGCATCACCTTCCGCTTTTTTCACGGTTGCATTCGCTGTACGTTCTGCAATCTCAACACTCTGTTGTGCTTTTACGATTTCCTTTTGCATGTCGGCAATCGCAGTTTCTTTTTCCATTCCCTGACGCGTTTCCTGCGCACGCTTCTGTGTGTCGTAAGTTACTTTTTGCTCTTCCGCAATTTTACGATCGGTCAATGTTTTCATCAATGATTCAGGAGGAACAATATCTCCGATCAATGTGTCAACTGCGTTTACGTTGTACTCATCAAGAACTTTCTTGATATGTTCCTTCGCAGAATTCTGTCGCTCTTTACGAGTGCTTAAGAAAGCAATGACATCACTGTCTTGAGCTGAGTTACGGAAATAGTTTCCAATCGTTGGTTCTAAAACTTGTGAAACAAGATTTACCATATTTCCAAAACGTGCAATTACTTTTGGCGCTTCTGTTGTTGGCACGTGAATGATTTGTGCAACGTCAAGATTAAAAGGGAAACCATCTTTCGAACGAACGGTAATGGTGGAAAGATTTTTATCCAAATTGTGCGCTTCGCTTCTTGCGCTCGCCCAATTCAAAACCAAGTTTGTAGTTGGAACCGGTTCAACTTTCATGATGTATTTGTTGATCGGATATTTTCCCGGACCTAATGGTTCAAGCCAAACTCCTTTGAATCCTTTCTGAACAATGTTGCCATGTTTGAAATCAACGCCTGTAAGATCATGTCCTTCCTGACCAATGTAGGAAATGACAACACCAACATATCCAATTGGAATTTCCAACATTGGAATTTCTTCCACTTGAATTGCCCATGGATTTAAGTTGTAGGAACCTGCAAGAATAACCTGTGGTTGCAAACCGCGATTACCACCATTCTTGATGAATTGATCAAAATCCTGAAAGTTGTTGTGTCCTTCAATCATTTTACCTGCGATCTGTCCAGCTTCGATTGGCTGTCCATCGAGCGAAGTGATAATACCCACCATGCTTTCCTGAATGCGAATCATGTCTGTCACAGAAATCTGAAACAATAAAGTATTTATACGATACGACCCTGAAGTGATGTAAGAAGTTTGACGTCCGCGTTGTCCTCCATTCGTCAAGAAAGCAGAAGCATCCTGATAATTATCGGACTCCACTTTTTGTCCGAGAATATTTCCTGTAGGAATCTCAGATCCATCTTTCGCCATGATCAAACCGATTTTTCCTTCTGGAATAATGGTGAATTGTTGCATGTTGATGATGTATTGCCAGAACCACATTCCGAAATACAATCCAGGAGCAAGTGTTTTTGCTTGAAATCCAGCTTCACCTTTTGTAGCAATAATTCTTCCATCAGGAAGTGCTCGGTTTGCACCAACGAGCACAAACTTTTTGGTCACAAGTCCGATTCTGTCTTCGGGAACGATGACCATTCCGAAGAAAAAACGGAGAATGTATTTGTATAAAATAATGCAGACGACAAGCAGTCCGATCCACCAGTAATGTAAAATTGGGTTGTCCATTTTTTTGTAGAGTGTTTAAATTAATAAAGAGAATTTATTTGATGTGGGAATTCAATCGAGATGTGGCGGTACCATTATGGGCGTTATTTATTGTGATATCAAAGGTATCGCTCCTGCAATTCTGGGGATAAAAACTGGAGGAATAATCGATCCCAAAATGCGAATAAATAGTTCTGAAAATTGTGGAATGGAGGAGGAAAGATATATATTCCGAAAAATCAAAAAAAACACCCCCACAAATAATCCTGTGGAGGTGAAAAAATATTTTGTGATTTTTGGGTTGTCAGGCTGAGTGTTTTTTGTCAACCTGAAAATCACCTTCTTGACCGCAAAAGCTCTCTGACAAAAAAAGTATAGAAGCCTATCCAGCCAACGCTTCTGCACCACCAACAATTTCCAAAATCTCATTGGTAATAGAAGCTTGACGCGCCTTGTTGTAGGAGATTTTCAAGGCACGAATCAATTCCTGCGCATTGTCTGTTGCTTTGTGCATTGCTGTCATTCGAGCACCATGTTCAGAAGCAACGGAATCCAATGTGGCTTTGTACAGTTGTGTTTTAAGAGAACGTGGAATCAAGTCCAGAACAATTTGCTCACGCGATGGTTCAAATATATAATCCGCAGTCATTCCTTTTTTACCTTCAGTTTTTGCAGCGACAACAGGGAGAAATTGCTCCGCTTGTGTAACCTGAACTGCGGCATTTTTGAATTGATTGTAGAAAAGAATTACTTTATCATAAGTGCCAGCAGCAAAAGCATCCATGATACCTTGAGCGACAGGAGCGACACTAGTGTAATTCAATTTATCAAAAAGGGCAGTTGGAGAAAGCTCAGGAAACGCAGGTGTGAAAGCGGATTTCTTGAAAAAATCAGAACCTTTTTTTCCAATGCACACGTAATGAATTTTTGCCGAAGAATATTCTTCTCTTGTTGCTTTCGTTGCGAGCTTGATGACGTTGGAATTAAATCCCCCGCACAATCCGCGATTTGAAGTGATGACAACAAGCAAAACATTTTTCACTTCGCGCTCTTTGGAGAAAGCACCCTCGGCACTGCTTAAGCTTCCGCTCAAGTTCTCCAAAATTTCACGCATCTTATTGGCATAAGGCCGCATTTGCGTAACAGCATCCTGCGCACGACGCAACTTCGCAGCCGACACCATTTTCATGGCGCTGGTGATCTGTTGCGTAGAACCTACAGATACAATTCGATTACGTACTTCTTTTAAACTTGCCATTGCTTAGTGTTGTGTTCTGAGCGTTTTGTTCGGAGAAAAAAGTCAGGAGCAATCTCCGAACTAAATACTACAAACTAAATACTTTTCATTAGTGTTTATACTTCGCCGAAATTTCTTTCGCAGCATTTTCCAATGCACCTGTGATTTTGTCGTCCAGTTTACCAGCTTTCAAATCAGCAAGAACATCAGCGTGTTTGCTGCGCATGTAAGTAAGGAAGTCAGCTTCAAATTCACGGACTTTATTTGCTGGCACATCACGCAACAATCCTTTTGTTCCGCAATAAATAATAGCAACTTGATCTTCAACTTTCATTGGAGAAAACTGTCCTTGCTTCAAGATTTCCACGTTACGAACACCTTTATCAATTACAGATTTCGTAGCTGCATCAAGATCAGATCCGAATTTTGAAAAGGCTTCCAACTCACGATATTGAGCTTGATCCAATTTCAAAGTTCCCGCAATCTTTTTCATTGATTTGATTTGCGCATTACCACCAACACGTGATACAGAAATACCTACGTTAATAGCTGGACGAACACCTGCGTTGAATAAATTCGACTCAAGGAAAATTTGTCCGTCAGTAATGGAAATTACGTTTGTTGGAATATATGCAGAAACGTCACCAGCTTGTGTTTCGATAATAGGAAGTGCAGTGAGTGAACCGCCACCTTTTACAATCGCCTTCAAGGATTCTGGAAGATCGTTCATGTTTTTTGCTACGTCATCATTCGCATTCACTTTGCAAGCGCGCTCAAGCAAACGGGAGTGAAGATAAAATACGTCACCAGGATAAGCTTCACGTCCAGGAGGGCGACGAAGAAGAAGTGACACTTCACGATAAGCAACTGCTTGTTTTGAAAGATCATCATAAACGATCAAAGCAGGACGACCGGAGTCGCGAAAGAATTCACCAATCGCAGCACCTGCCATTGGAGCAAAAAATTGCATTGGAGCAGGATCAGAAGCGGTAGCACAAACTACAACTGTATAAGCCATCGCACCGTTTTCTTCCAATGTGCGAACTACGTTAGCAACAGTTGAACCTTTTTGTCCAATGGCAACATAGATACAAAACACAGGCGCGCCCGCTTCAAAAAATTCTTTTTGATTGATGATGGTATCAATACAAACTGCAGATTTTCCAGTTTGACGGTCACCAATAACCAACTCACGCTGTCCACGGCCAATTGGAATCATCGCATCAATAGCTTTGATACCAGTTTGCAATGGTTCGTTTACAGGCTGACGATAAATTACACCAGGAGCTTTTCGCTCAAGTGGCATTTCATAGGTAGTTCCAGTGATCGGACCTTTTCCGTCGATTGGTTGTCCGAGCGTGTCAACAACACGGCCCAACAT
>CAIQQJ010000127.1 GCA_903873905.1 uncultured Flavobacteriales bacterium | reverse complement strand
GGGAATCTATTGAAAATCTGAAGCCCTTTATTATTATCAATTTCCAGACGAATGCGGTTGAATACAGCCGTATTTTAATAGATTTGTATCTCAAGAAGGAACATAACGAACAAAAACCCTCCAAATGAAAACAAAAACAATTTTGATTGCTATTATAGCAACCACACTTTTCAGCATTAATTCTTTTGCTCAAAAAACTGGGACATCTGGCAATTGTGTTGCACAAGGCAAAATAATTATTGATCCATTCTATGGATACCCATATTTTAATGGCGCTCTGGTTAAGGGTTTAGCAAACGATCCTGGCAAAATCAAAAGTTACTGCGCTGGTGGAAAAGTTGAATTTTTGCTAAGTGACAAAATTGGTCTTGGGGCTGAGTTTACTTATGCAGATGCGTCGATGAATTTTAATGTTCAAGATACTTTATTCGTTACACGTACCTACACCGCAGGGATTAGCAAAATCCGCGTTATTGGTAGAATGAATTTTCACTTTGCTACAACCTCAAGCATTGATCCCTATTTTGTTATTGGCGCAGGCTACAAAAAAACAACTTGGTATGACGATGAACCAGGCATTCATAGCCTAAGTTTAAATGTGATTCCTGTTGCTTTTAGAGTTGGTGTTGGTCTTCACTACTATTTTACAGACTTCATGGGAATAAACGCAGAACTTGGTTTGGGTGGACCAATGATGCACATTGGACTATCATTCAAGTTTTAAATATTTTATGTTTTTCAGAAAGTAAGAAAGAGGTGCATTTGCATCTCTTTTTTTTATTTTAACGTGGTTGAAAAGATTTACTTCTTGTAAGTTTATAATTTTCTCTCCAAATTAAAACACACCTTCATCTGCAAACCAATGCAAAATGGCGATGTAAATTTACCTGAATTCAATAAACCCTTCTTTTTAACATACAATGCCTAATAAACACTTACAATTTGGCTTGAATTTTCCCAATTGCTGACGATCTTTGCTAGAACAGGTGTTTCTTGTTGCGTTTCTCAAACGCATAACTATTTTCACTGTCAACTATTTTGCATGCGTAGAAAATTCCTTGTGCTGATTGCATTTCTTTTTATTTCAACTGTAACATTTGCGCAGTCTAAGGATTCATTGCTATTTGTTGACGATCCCATTGCTGCAATGTTGGATAGCATGATGCACAATTCTTTTATTGCATCCATTCCAAAAACACCAACACAACATGGAAACAAATATCATTACGCAACAGACTCCATTCCTTCTTCCGATCCAATTCTAATTGAAAGTCGACTGGCAAAATTAAATGCTCAATCACCTTTCGATTTGGTTTACAACTCCGATGTGCAGTCCTACATTAACATGTACACTGTACATAATCGACGATCCGTTGAACGTATGTTGGGGCTTTCTGAATTGTATTATCCAATATTCGAAGAGAAGCTCGACAAGTACAATTTGCCGCTTGAATTAAAACATCTTGCAGTAATTGAATCTGCTCTCAATCCAACAGCAACATCTCATTCAGGCGCTCGAGGTTTATGGCAATTCATGTACTCCACAGGAAAAATGTTCAACCTCGAAGTAAATTCATACGTAGATGAACGTTGCGATCCCTACTTGGAAACAGAAGCGGCATGTCAATTATTACAATCATTATATAATATGTTTGGCGATTGGCAAATTGTTCTTGCCGCTTATAACGCAGGCCCAGGAACAGTGAACAAAGCCATTCGCCGTGCGGGCGGTGGAAAAAGAACCTATTGGGAAATTCGCCCCTTTCTTCCTCGAGAAACACAAGCATATGTTCCTGCTTTTATTGCTGCAAATTATGTCATGTCGTATCATGCTGAACATAATCTTTATGCAATTGCTCCAAGAAAAACATTTTATGATGTAGATACTGTTGCGGTAAAACAACAAGTCACATTTGCACAATTGCAAGCGGTACTGAATATTTCTGCTGATGAATTGGAATTTTTAAATCCAATGTATAAACTTGGCGTAATTCCTGTTTCGTTTACAGAACCATACAAATTGGTATTGCCCGTAAATAAAATTGGAAATTTTGTAAGTAACGAACAAGCTATTTACGATTATATCAAAACAGACACTGCGATGACTTCACTCGCCGTTACTGTAATTAAAACAACACATGTCGTCAAGAAGGGAGAGACGATTACTTCCATTTCACGACGCTATAAATGTTCGGTGACAGACGTGCGTGCATGGAATGGATTAAAAAGTAATTATTTAAAGCCTGGACAAAAACTGACGATTTACACGCCAGGAAAAGTTCCCGTTGCAACAACACCCGTTACAACAGACACTCAACAGAAAAAAGCGCCACAAACCACTACTCCAAAAAAGGTTGAACCAAAAACAACAACTTCGTCCACCACAACAACAGCTGGAACGAAATACAAATATTACACAATTACGAATGGCGATAATCTTTGGACGGTGGCGAAAAAATACGGAACAACAGTTGAGGAACTGAAAAAATTAAATGGTTTTGGAGATAAGTTCGTGCTGCACACTGGAGAAAAAATAATTGTTGGAACGTTATAAAAAAAACATTGCCTCCGAATAAATCGAGAGGCAATGGGGGTTATGAAAAACTAGTTTTTATTTCCGGAATTTCTTGTAACTCTCTTTTCCGTCTTTATTCCCAAGCTTTCCACTTTTCTTCCAGTCTTGTAATGCTGCTTCCTTGTTGCCGGAAAGATATTCTGCATTTGCGCGATTAAAAATATTGTTCTCGGTTAGTTGCGCATTCACCGATACTGTAAAGGCTTCAACGGCTTGCTCATATTTTTCTGCATTGTAATAAGCAATACCCAATTCATTTGCGTCGGTCATTGCCATGTGCGCTCCTCCAGCTGAATTTGTAATTCCTTTTGTTTGTGCTGATTTGTAATCTGTCAATGCACCTTCCATGTCGCCCAAATTGAATTTGGCTTTGCCACGAAATTCATAATCGTAACCATCTCCTTCTTTTTCAACTGCAACATCAAAATCTTTCAGCGCTTCTGAATAATTTTCCAAAATCAATGCGGCGTATCCGCGATTGAAATAGGCCGTGATATTATTTTCATCGAGCGCCATGGCTTGCGTGCAAAGTGAGATGGCAAAATTCAAAGAGTCTTTATTCTCGGAATTGAGAATGATGATCCCTCCTGCCCTCTTGGTTAGTTCTGATGCTTTTGTCGGATCTTCTCCGCAAAAATTGAAGTTTGAATTTCCGTTGGCTTTTAGGGGTACGATTCCAGTTACTATAGCAACAAGGATCGGGAAGATGAGGTGCTTTTTCATGGGTTACGGTTTTTATTTTTGTGCCGACGATTATCGTTCGGTTCTGCAATCATAAAGCCGTAAGGAAAAGAAAGTAACAGGTCGAATTTCAAAAAAATGTTAATTGTTGAAATTCACCAATGAAAAATAATTTTTTTGGGGAAATAAAAATCGAAAACGCGATTGAAATTATTATTTCTGTTCAATAATTTTCGATGAATTCTTTTCCATCATCTTTTTTGTGTCGCTTTCCGCCTCGCACATTCTCCGTTTCGATTCTGCATCTATCCAAGATGGAAGAGAATCATTGGCACACCAATTTGCGGGAAGAACAACGTGTTGTACCAATGCAGGATTGTAGGAACGATAAACCCACGTTGGAAAATAACCAGTTTGTTCCAATGAAATTTTTCCTGTTGTAATGTTTTTCTGAAGTGATAAAGTCAGAATAACACCAGCATCAGTATAACGCCAATATTGATTCGATAAAAAATTTCCAAGCGACCAAACTACGATTCCAGAATCCAATTTTGCATTCGTAGCCGTTTTGAAAAAAGCGACAGGCTCTATTACATGTGGATGTGAACCAATAACAAGATCTGCTCCTGCGTCCGCCGCCCAATGAAACATGGAGTCCTGCTTTGCAACTGGGTCTGCCTTGTTTTCAATTCCCCAATGATAAAACACCAAAACTAAATCCGCATTCGTTGCGCGCGCATGCACAACATCGTCATGTACCAAGGCACTATCGGCAACGTTCAACATCCATTTATTTTTTGCAGAAGGATACGCGCCGTTTGTTCCATAGGTATAATTCAATACGGCAACTTTTATTCCCTTGATATTTATTACACGAATGGAATCGCGATCGTGTTGTGAATCAAAAGTTCCTGTTGATCCAAAATTATTTTTCCTGACTTTTTCCAAAGAACGTTGCAGTCCCTCTTCTCCTGTATCCATTGTATGATTATTCGCCATGCAGAGAAAATCAATTCCTGAATTTTTTATTGCAGTGAGATAGGCGTCTGGACTATTGAATGCGGGATAGCCTCCATATGGTCTTCCAGTTCCTGCAAATGTGCATTCAAGATTTCCGATTGTTACATCCGCAGCAGAAAGAAAAGGTGCAATCTCCTTGAAGCTCGGATTGAAATCATACGTTCCATCTGCTTTTTTTGCATTCGTCATTTGCGGAACGTGACACATCAAATCACCAACAAAACTCATTGTGATATTTACAACTGAATCTTTTTCTGGAGAAATTATTAACGAAGAAAATGAGGTGGAGTCATTTTCGGTTTTTTTTCCAATAAAAGAATCACTAACCAAAATCAAAACAAAAATGACAGGAAATAAAACGCCCGTTATCCAGAAAAACTCACTGGAGAAGTGCAACTGTTTTTTTTGCCAAACGAATTTTCTAGATTGCAATTGTGTCGTGGTGACTTCCATGGGGGTGCAAAGAAAAGACATTGATCTCAATTGATCGATAATCGAGCAAAATTGACAAAGCGAGCAAGATCTTAGGAAACTATAAAACAATTGACCATATTTGTTATAACTCAAAGAAAATGAGTGGTTTGGCCTTACATTCTATTCTTTGCAATTCTAAAGCAAAAAAACTTCCTATGAAAAAATTATTCATTCTCTTCTTTTGCATTGGTGCACTCGGCGTGAGTTCTTGCAAAAAAGACAGTCCAGTTTCACCCATTAACACTGTTTCTACGGACTATAAAGGATTTGTTATTGAATTCACTGCAACATGGTGTCCTTATTGTGGCACTTACGGTTATCCAAATTGGGATCCAACATTCACAGCGCATCCCTATAAAGTAACTGGAATTTCCTGTCACCCCGCTGATGGTCTAGTGAATGCAAATTATCCTGAAGGAGATACCTTGGAAAGTATTTATGGATGTACCGGTTATCCAACTGCTGGAGTAAATGCAACTGGAAATGGATATCCTTCAGACACCTACTATAATGGTCTTTTGAATCCCGCCATTACAGCAAATGCGCAGGCTAAAGCCGGCATTGGTTTGAAAACAACAGTTAGTGGCAACACCATGACTGTTGATACCAAAACGGTTTTCTTCTCTGATGTTTCTGGAAAATATAACCTTGCTATTTATTTGACAGAAGATAATCTTGTTTACGACCAAACCACAACCACAACTTCAGTTCTCAATGCCGTTCACAATCATCTTTTCCGAGGCGCTGCTGGACACAAGGCAATGGGAACACAAATCGTTTCAAGTTCCGCATCAAAAGGAACTCAGCTTGATGCCACTTATACCGTTGACATTCCATCCGATGTTGTGAATAGAAGCAACCTGCATGTTGTAGTGGTTCTTTTCAAGATGAACGCCAATGGAACTCGCCCAACCGATGTGATCAATTCAAATACGCTGTAACGTTTTTTGAAATCCTCTTTTATGAAAGCTGTTCAACTCAAATCCATACTTACCGCAATTCTCTGTTGTCTCATTTTTGTAAACAGCGCCTCTGCCGATGTCGCAAAAAAACGCAGGAAGAAAAAAGGAAAGGAAGTGGCTTTTAAACAAGGACAAGTTGTTGGTCAGGTTGCTGCCGGATTTATTTTGAAGACCGATTATTCAAAATCGGATTATGGTATTTACGGAACTCTTGCTTACAAGAAATCTTTCCCAATGTATTTTCATGCAGAATATGGCGTCACCGAATTTTTGGGCGCAGGAATATATTTCGGCATGTTCAAGGAAAGCGTAACCATCACCGATATTACCAACCCAAACAATATTCACGTATTCGATCATTCCTATAAATCGCTTGGCTTGCGACTCAACTATCACCAAAAACTTTCATTGACAAAACTCGATCCCTATGCAGGAATTGATGTTGGAATGACAATGATGAAAGTTGCTTATACCACAGTATTGAACGAAAGCTATATTCCTCCAATGGCAAAAGCGGGATTGGGATTTTGTGTTCGTGCTGGAGCAAATTATTATTTCACAAAAAACATTGGCGTTTTTGTAGAGGGTGGTTATGCAAAATGGCTTCCCATGTTGAATGTCGGACTCGCAGTGAAATTCTGATTCCAAAAATCTCTTCAAAAAAAATGCGATCTCTTATCAAGATCGCATTTCCATTTTTTGACACTTCGGTTTCAATGAAGTGTTATCGTATGAACGTGATTGTTGACAGTAACGGTTGCAAGATTATCACAAGTGCCATTTCCAAAATCTACGTGACGAATAGGTTTGGTTCCTTTGGTCATATCAAGCGTTCCTTGAATGATTGGATGTTTTCCATTTACAATACATCCTCCAAAATCACGAATAAGCATGCTGGTGATTGTTGCGGAAAAACTGTCTCCATCTGCACATGTTCCACTTGCAGATCCTGTGTGGCCAACACGGGCAAGCGACCATGTAATTGGCGTAGGCGCGCCATGGTAAACAGTTGTGTCGGATGTGTTGAGCAATACTTTATCGCGGTTGCAATTCCAATCAATTGTTCCTCCTGCTGATTTTGTGATTGAAACGTGTGCATCAATGTGCCATGTGAGATTTGTGGTTGCAGGATTGAATCCAACTGCGGTGGTGTTCGTGATTGTTTTATTGATGATGTTGATTGCATTTCCATCCACAACATAATTACTGGAAGTGACCGAGCAACTAAAACCAGGATCGCGATAATGTCTAGCGCCATTGGTTGAAGCGGAATAATTCAAAATCAAGGACCCGCTGCGTACGCGACCATCGAGACAAGTTTGTCCATTGAAGGTAATGGTCACAATATGATTGATTGAATCGTGGGCGATGCTTGCGCAACTTAAAGAGAGAATCAATTGTGTTTCGCTTCCACGGTAGCTCGACAAAGAACTTGCAGAAATGTCTGATGCTTGTCCTGCCATTGCGTTTATGTCGTTGTAAATATTTTCAGCCATGGCATGGTCTTCGGCAGAAGTTGTTTCTTCGTTCGACATGTTGTCCTTTTTACAAGAGGCGAACATAAGTCCTGCTATGACCGCGACTCCAAATGCTGCGTTTAAAAAATTTTTGGCTTTCATGGATTTGTTGTTTTAATGAATGTCTATTTCTGCGGGCTCTGTTTCTATGACGAGGGGTTGCTGGTAATGGTTTAATGTCCTGTGAAAAATTATGTTGGCTTTCTTGTATTGTTTAACACACAGATGGTCTAAAATAGCCACGATTGAAGAGTAAAGCCTCCCAACCCCAACAGAATTGTTGGGGTTGGGAGACTTGCAACGGAAAGCGTGTGAGGTGTTTCTAAAAAACCGAAAAGTCACTGCTCCAAAATAAAAAAAGGAACCATTTCTGATTCCTTTTAAATAATTTAAATTCTAATTCTGCGTCTGCAACTGATGAATGTAATCCTCCAGTTTCTCCACAATCTGATCGTAACTGAATTGTGCAAGCGGAGTTGGATTGACGTTGTGAAACTCTGGATTGTTGTTTTTTCGAAGGGTATAAATATTCTGTTTTCCTTCTTCGAAACGTCCAATCGGATCAATCGTCATGGTGAGAATCTGGTAATCGTAATTCTTGGCCAGTTCGTACAACATGTCGAAATTTTCTCCAAGTCCTGCTACCTCATCAATGGTCATGAAACGAACACCGCGTTTGATTTTGCGGTCTTTTCTATTGAGGCGATCGCTGTCAATAATTGAAAGTCGAGCAATACACAACAGCGCAAGCATGGTGTAGTTCTGTCCATTTGATCCTGGAGCGTCATCGCCTTTCGGTGTTTTGAGGGAGATGGAAAGATCGAAATAGGATTTCGGATTTGTAAGTTTTTTAATATCCGGTTTTACATTTTTACCATCACTGTGTTCGAGGAAAGCTTTCAGAATAATTGCATCCGCTCCTTCATTTTCTGTTTCGAACATTTTGAAGAGACCAACATTCTGTGCTTTCGCTGCGATCTGTTTATTCAAGTTGCGAATCCATGCAACAGGATATCCTTTTGATGGTTCAAAATTTATTTCAACGTAGTGACCGCCGGAAATTTTATTGGTGCGGAAAAATTCTCGCATGTCTTCAATACGATCGCGACACTCACTGTAAGCTTCTTCAATTTTCGAGAAAATTCCTGTGATGATTTTCAGTTTGTGGTCGTTAATCTCATTCATCTTCATATTGATGGACTTGAGATGTTCCTCGATATCACTTGCAAGGTCGGCTTCAATGTTTGCCGAATTGGTAATGATTTTCGGAAGCATAACTTCAGCAAGTGTTTGGAAATCGTATTGGTGGTTTCCTTTCAAACGCTCATCATCAATATTGAATTTTTCATCTTTCAGAATGGCATCAAAATTTCCCTCAAACGATTTTTGGGTGGTGATAACAGTAACTTTCGTTTTGTTCACCAACGACTCTTCAATCTGTTCAACAAGATCTTCTGTTTTGAATTCACCAATGATTTCCGTGTAACGCTTGTGCGATTCGTTGAAACGGGTTTCCAGTGAAGGCATTTGTTCCATCAAACCAATCAAGCGCTGTTCAAGCGATCCTTGTTTGCGGGAAATTTCCTGAAGGCGTTGTGAGAATCCGTTGTAAAGCATTTTTGTGCTGGAGCCGTGCTCTTTTTCAACAGCGCGTATTTCAGCCGTTACCTTTTCCTCGCTTTGGTCGCCTTCTGATTCACGCAAATACGTGAGCACATCTTTTCTCCAATCAGCATAACGCTCTTCAAGTACCTTGCGCTCTTGTCTGAAATTTGTCATCTCCCGTTCCTTATCTGGAAGTTGAGTCAAATCAAGTTGTTTAATTTGGCCATCAATTGCCAATAAACTTCCTTGTGAATTTGCAATGATGTCATCGGCTTCACGAAGTTTTTGCAATGCGTCTTCCCAATTTTTCTTCGCTTCCTCATATTGGAGACGAAGATTGTTTTGAGGATTAGAAAACAATTCTATTGTTGTATCGAATTCTTCTTTTGTCATCACAAGAGAATCGTCCGGAACAAATTTTACAAGTTCTTCGCGGTGCAGCCAATTTTCAGAAATCTGATTGTTGAAACCAAATTCAACCAATTGATCACGCAAGTTGCGATGACGATTTCTTTCGGCAACCAATTTCTCCAATTCTTTTCCAATTGTGTCGCCATATTTTTTCAATTCCTGTTCAATCGTTTTCGGATTGTTGAAGAGTTGTTTTGGAACGAAAGAAACGTATTCGAGAACACCATCCATGTTTACCCAAAATCCATTTGCGGTAACATCAACAGGTTTGAGATTTTTATATACTTTTTCTGGATCAGGAATAAAACGATTTCCCTCTTCTGCATTGGCAGGTTTTTTTGTTCCAAGCGCCTTGAAATGCATCAACACCGATTCTTCTTCCTTGGTCAATTTTCCAGCATTGCGAATGGCCCATTGCACAACGGAATCTTTATTGTCTGAATCAAAAAGTGGAAGCAATTGTTCTAGGCGTGAAATTTCACTGTTCAATTGTTCCATCAAACCATCAAATTCCGCAGCCGCAAGACGATAATCCTGCGCCCACGTTGATTCCGCGAATTCAGGGAACAAACGACGGTCCTTCAGGAAATGTTCAAACTCAGATAACTTTTGACGGTCGCGGAAAATGCGGTCTTGTTTATTGAATTGTTCGCGCACTTTTTCAATAGTTGTGTAAAAACGCAACCATCCGTCAACCGATTTCACTTTTGACCACCGGGCAGATGTTTCATCGTATTCCTGCTGTGCAATTCCGTAGGCTTTTTCATAAGAAGCGCGATTTTTCTCAGCGAAATCTTTTGACTTCTTACGGTTTTCCATTTCCAACTCAAGACGTGTACGTTCTGTAGTAATGGAATCCAATTCACGTTCCACCGCATCCATATTCAACTCGTTCACGCGTTTCTCCAACATGATTTGTTGCAGATTTACATGGGCGGTTTCTTTTTGAGTGCGAATCAAATCGCGGCCGATAACATCTTTTTGTTGGTACGCCCAACCTGTTTCTAGAAATAAAGAACGGTGCAAAGCCTTGTCGCGTTTCTTTTTGTCTTCGAGCAAAGCGAGTAAACGGTCTTTTTTCAATTTCACCGTTTCGTACACACGTGCACGACGTTTGTATTCTTCGTGCGCCTCTTCAATTTCCTTTTTGCGTTTTTCGTATTCCTTGTTTTGATCATCGTCATTTACAAAAAGGAAGTTTTTCAAATCTTCCGATTTTGCGCCTATTCCTTTTCCTCGAGCGAATGACTGAATGATTTGTGCGAATGTTTTTAATTTTTTTTCATCGTGACTTAAATCCGTTGGAAGAATCTGATTGTTGAAAAGTACACGATGGAATTCAGAAGTTCTGTTGTTGAAATGGCGAAGATTGAACCCTCGCTTCTCCAGAATTTCTTTCATTTTATCAATCGGTAGAATCTGATTGTTTGGAAGGAAATCCCTGTACAGAAGAAATTGGTCCATCGGATCCAAATTATTTTCTGATTCCGCGCCGAAGTCAAAACCTTTTTGAATGATGAACGGATAAATGGATCGCGCATTCGTTTGCACGTGCGTGCCTACGACGATGAATTTTCCCTCTGCAACTTCAACGTTCACGAATGAATAACCAAAGTTTCCTTGGTCACCACCCTGTTTCAAAACAATACCTTCTACAGTACGTTTTTCCGTTGTCATGACATCCGTACCTGATTCCCAAAACTCTTTCTTCGCAACGAAGATGAGCTGCAGCAAATCGGCAATAACAGATTTCCCTGAACCAGATCCTCCTGTGAAATCCGTTCGAAGCGGATGTAGAAGGTAATCACAGTTGTTGTGATAAATAATTCCAACTGTGGATAGGGAAAAAATTCTTGGATATTGTTTCATGTGTGTGTAATTCTAAATTTTTTATTCGTGGTGTGTCACGAAGCGTTAATCCTGAGCATCGCCTTCTTCAACAGCGTAAAGTCCGCCTGTTTTTTCGGTGATGGTATTTGTTTCATCAATGAGTCGGTCGATGTTGTGAATTTCATAGGAATACATCGAAAACAAACGATCAATTGACGGCATGATTTCAAAGAGATCCTTGTTACGCGGATCGAAATGTGTCCAACCTAAACGTTCGAATTCTTTCAGTGCGTTTCGAATCCATTCGTCAATAGTGCTTTCATCAATTTCTGTTGCCTCTTTCTCGCGACGTTTTGCAAAAAGATTATAGATGAAATTTTTGTATTCATCATTGCTCTTGATCAGTTGAATCAAATCAGGAACGTAAATGTCGTTGATGAAATATTTGTCAATGCGATGAATTTTCAGAAGGAGAATTCCAAGCAATGTATATTCTGGTGATAATTTTTTCGCGCGTGATTTTACAATTCCACGGCTTTCATCATCCATGTCGAGATAAAAATAGCGTGTGTAATCCGTTCCTTTTCCAGCGAGATTCACCTTGAAAAGATTGCGGTAATACAAGCGCATTTCCTCTTCATATTTCTCAAGAAAATTGAACAGCTCCACTTGATGCGGATAATTTTGAACGTGTTGACCACTCTTCAAAGCGAAGTCGAGATCAGCGAATAGATTTTCCGCCTCTTCGGTTTCTAGGAAACCGTATTTCTTATTTGCATCTTCCATATTCCAGTATAAGGGTGTTTTGAATCGAGTTGCATGTCTTCTGAAACAGTGACTTCGAATCCATCTTTTTTAGCAAACTCTCTGAGTGTTTCTGTAGCCACTTTTACAGCAGCTTCATAGTCATTTTCTTTCTGAAGAATCTTGAAATAATATTCTCCGAAATTTATTTTCTTTTTGTGCTGGGCATCGTCTGCGATTAAATCGCACCAATGAGCAACCAGCTTGTCGCGAGCAATTTGTGAGCGGCGTAATTCCGCTTGGCGATGTAAATCCTCTTCGTCCCAGTTCTGTTGTTGCACAACTATCGGAGGCGGTTCAAGCAATTGCATGTAATCCATTCCTGTGAGGCGGGAGCGGTCACTGTAATATTCTTTCGGCTGCATTCCTTTCGGCAGAAACACTTCCACTTCGTGAACAGTGCGGCCAATTAATTTTTTTGCGCGTCCGAATTTGCTGGTGGAATTTTTCAACATGTATAACAGGAACGATTCAATTTTGCGATCGAAATCGCGTTTTTCAAAATCGTTGTAGAGCTTGTTGATTTTCGGTTTGATGCGGTCAATGGTAACGGAAACATTGATGAGACGTTGCTCAATGTCCTTGAAATAAATTCGCACTTCGCGTTTCATTTCTCGGAATTCAAACTCTTCTGCAAGCGTTGCGTCATCCAACAATTGTTTGATGTCGTCCTTCGAAGAAAATGCGCTTGATAATTTATCTGCCTGTTCTTTGATGCGATCCAAAAGCGCTTCGCAACCAATCAACATTTCGCGGAAATTATCTTGTTCGTTTTTCACAAGATCGTTCAACTGATCAATCGTGTCCTCAATTTGTGCTTGCAATCCGCGAAGCTGAGAGCCGATATCACTTTTGTGTTTGAAAAACTGTGTGTGATACCAATGACGGAAATCGTCCATCGTCTCAAGTTTCAGCCCAAGAAGAAGAACAAGATCGTTGAATGTTTTCTGAATCTGCGAAGGGTTAATCGCAGTGTGCACTTCACGCTCGAGCATGTCGCAGAAATTTTCTGCATATGAACTGAGCTGATATGTTTTCTCTTCTAAGTTTTTATCCAGGAAGTGACGAAGTAAACGGTGAAGTGTTTCATCGTATTTCTGCGTTTCTTCTCCGCGAGCAGAGGCCATTCCAAGTTCAAGAAAAACCTGTTTGATGGTTTCAACAATCACTCGCTCAGGAAATGTGCGTTCAATCGTTCCTGCGCGAACCTTCTGAAAAATCGCGAGAATGATAAGGCCCTCTTCTTGTCGAGGGACGAGCAAATCGTAGCGATCACGAAGGATTTTCGGGAAGTGAAGTTGCCGACCAGTTCGGAGGGCGGGAGGAATGAGCGATAATTGTTCCATAAGCATACAAAAATATCAGATTTGACGAGGGATTCAGGCGATGTTGAAATGTTGTTAATAGTCTTTTTTTTAGACTGAAAACTCGGTGGAAATGTTGAAATCTTTAGGTGATTTTAGCTTGTGCACAATGGGGTTTTTCGTATCAAATAGAGGGCTGGTTCATAAATGGCAATTTATTGTTCATTTGAATGGAATTACCCTGAATTTTTTTGTTTCAAAAACCGCCAGCCTTTTAGAGCATTTGTTCAAAATACACCTATAGGCGTCCTTTTGTAAGATTAATTCATCAATAAACACGACTAAATTTTTTATAGGGATTAATTTTTCGCAACTTTAGTCCATGGCTACCCAAGGTTCCATTCTCGAACTTTTTTCTGAAGAGGAAAAGCAATTGCTTCAAAAGTTGGAGTCGCAACGCATTGTTCTGAGGAGAAAGCCTGTTTTGTGGATTTTGGTAATCAGTCTTTTTGGAACCATCACAGCATTGATGGCGGGAATTCATGAATTAACCCAATACCAAGATTCGTCTTGGCCGGTTGTGGTGGTGCTTGTAATAACACTTGGTTTTTTTGGCGCTGTAGCATGGCTTTCATTTAAATTTCCCGAACGCGATACCATTTCATGGAAATACAAACGAATGATGTTACGCCGCCTTGTTCCTAAATTTTTGCCGGGTTGGGTTTCTTCTTCTTCACATCGCCTCATGAATGAAGATATCAGAAAAAGCGGGCTGTTTAGAGACAAGGCAAATCGAATTGCACGAGAAGATTATTTGTTTGGCCCTGCAGGAAAAGTTGTGGCGGAGGTTTATCAAATCGCATTGCAAACGGAATCGAAAGACGTTCCTGAGAAAAAAGGAAAAGGCATTCTTGATGTTACCTCCAATCATTTTTACGGCTTTTTTTACCGCGTGCATTGCCCTGTAATTTTCCCTTGTGATGTTTGGGTTTTTCCTAGGCAAAGGAAAATTGAAAGTGACGTGGACGATTGGGCAGAAATATCTCATGGAAAATATGCACACAGCACTGCAAGGAAAAATATCAAAACTGGTGATGCACAATTTGATGAACACTTTTCTGTTTACACCAGCGACCCTTCAAGAGTTTTGCTTATTCTAACAGATGAGCGCAGAAAAAATCTTGTTGAAGTTGACCGACTTTTTTCCACGGCCTGTGCAATTTCATATACGGAAAACAAGGTTTACGCTATGATTGGTTTTTCAGATGACCCTCTTGATATCCTTATGAAAAGAGAAATCGGTGAAACACTTTTGCAGCATCACGCCGACGAATTGGGAAGAATGAAAGATGTTGCAATGCTAATTTCTGGGTTGTGATAAAAGGGGCGGGGGAGCTGTTTGTTATTGGGAGTTAGTTGTGTTTTTGCACAATACCATTACAGAATATCCGCCCATAAATTTCGTCGTGAATTTCTTATTGATCATAAACAAAAACTTTCTTATTCCATTGGTGAATTTCTGTTTGAAAGAGCTGGTTTCAAAAACAGGTTCAGTATATAGTTTATCTATCAATTTGAATCCGTGATCATCGAGCGTGCTGATGATAAAATCCTCTGTGAAGTTGTGAATGTGCCCTACTCTATCTTTTGATTCAATCAACATTTTTTCCCTGTACAAAGTCCAAACGGAAATATCCAGCGGAATGTGAAAAATTGTATAGTTGCCTTTTGAAACAACTTTATCGAGGAACTGGAAATAATTCTCAATGTGTTCGATCACATCGATGATCAAAATCAAATCAAAAAAACGTGTTTCGTCTGCAATGTCTTTCAGAAAGAATTTTATTTTTTCCGTTTCCTTTTTCTTTGCAATTGCATTGGCGTCTTTAGAAATATCCAAACCAACAAATTCTGAATCTGCCTTCAGGTTTTTCGCAAGCTGAACCAAAATTTCTCCACTTCCGCATCCAATTTCACAAACAGTTTTCAGCGCAATCGGATGCCGCTCCAACAATTTCATCATTTTTTCAACTTTGAAAAGCGCACCTTCCTCATGCCAACCGGGATTGTTTTTCAAATACGTTTCATCGTTGTAAATGTCGTTCATGAGAATAAAATTACAGAAAATTATTGCTGTGAAATTTTGGGGTCAAAAGCTATTCAATATCGGGTGTTGATAACCACTGCTTCCGCCAAGCAAATCAATTATCCTAAAAACTACATTTACCGCATGATTCTCAATTACGTCTGGGTCGGATTTATTCTCATTGCTTTTGTCGTTGCATTGGCGAAGTTCATCTTCCTAGGCGACGTGGAAGTGTTTTCAAATATTGTCAATGGAACTTTTTCTTCCGCCAAACTAGGTTTTGAAGTTTCCCTTGGACTCACAGGCGCACTTACCTTGTGGATGGGTTTGATGAAAGTTGGAGAAAAAGCTGGTGCGATAAATTTTCTCGGTAGAGTCATCGGACCGTTTTTCAGAAGACTTTTTCCGGAAATTCCAGAGGGCCATCCTGCATTGGGAAATATCATGATGAATTTTTCCGCCAACATGTTGGGACTTGGAAACGCTGCAACGCCACTTGGTCTAAAGGCGATGGCAAGCATGCAGGAAATAAATAAGGATAAAGAAACGGCATCAAATTCCATGATCATGTTTCTTGTACTTAATACTGCAGGACTCACATTAATTCCTGTCAGCATCATGGCCATTCGCGCACAACAACATGCGGCTGACCCAACGGATGTTTTTGTTCCCATTCTCATTACCACCTATTGTGCATCGCTCATTGGATTAATAATTGTTGCCATTCGCCAAAAAATAAATTTATTCGACAAGGTTTTGTTGTCGTGGCTAATTGGGGGAAGTGCTTTTATTGCGGGTGTGATTTATTTGTTCCTGCATCTTTCTCCAACCATGAAATCGCAAGTTTCAAATGTTACGGGAAATGTAATTCTGCTTTCTATCATTGTGGCGTTTATCACTGCGGGAATTATTAAAAAACAAAATGTTTTCGAATCTTTTATTGAGGGCGCGAAGGAAGGATTTAATACGGTCATTCGAATTATTCCATATCTCGTTGCTATGTTGGTTTCCATTGGCATGTTCCGCGCATGCGGGGCAATGGATTATGTCATTCATGGAGTTGCGTGGGCCGTTGCGCAAATTGGAATTGACACACAATTCACTCCTGCTTTACCAATTGCGTTGATGAAACCATTGAGCGGAGGAGGGACGCAAGGCTTGACTGTAGACGCAATAAAAACATATGGTGTAGATTCTTTTGTTGGAAGATTGTCTTCGGTAATGTATGCCTCTGCAGACACCACTTTCTACATCATTGCATTATACTTCGGATCAATTGGAATTAAAAAAACTCGGTATGCAATTGGAGCTGGTTTACTCGCTGATCTCGCAGGAATTCTTGCAGCGATATTTGTGAGTTATTTGTTTTTCAGTTAATTTTTTGAATCCAAGCGCTTTCATTTAAATCGTAATTTTGCGCAGTCTTTTATGAAAATATCCGCTTCCATTTATTCCACTTCCCGTGATCTCGAACAAGTTGTTCGGGAACTCGACAACCACCGCATCGATTTTTTTCATGTCGATTGCAATGACGATCCGAAAGTTTTTGATGACATCATCAACATTCGTAAATGGAGCAAAACACCAATTGACCTTCACATCATTTCCAAAACACCTGAGAAATATTTTCCCTTGCTTGAAAAAACTCCTTGTGATTTTGTCACATTTCAATATGAAGATCTTCCTGGAAAATTGGAAATTCCAAAATCAATAAAGGGAAAACTTGGAATTGCAATTACAGCTGCATCGGAAATTGATGTCTTCGAACAGTATGCCGATCGTTTTGATTTTATCTTGATGATGGCCACCATTCCAGGAAAAAGTGGCGGCGCTTTCAACAAGGACATTTTCAGAAAAATAAGGTTGTTTGAAAAACGTTTTCCTGAAAAAAGAATTCATGTGGATGGAGGTGTGAATGGAGAAGTGTCTTTCATTTTGCGCAACATGGGTGTGTATGCTTCCGTTTCAGGATCATTTTTGTTCAATGCTGAAAGTCTTGGATTTGCATTATTAAATTTGAAAACACTCGAGAACGAATCGCATTTTTTGGTGAAAGATTTTATGTTCACCAATGGAGAGGTTCCAATTTTGAAACCCGGCAATCGCAGCTTTGAAAATATTTTGCGAAACATAGAGGAATTCGAAATGGGATTCACCATTCTCGCGGATGAAAATAACAAGCTCGAAGGAATTATCAGTAACGCAGATGTTAGAAAGGGTTTGCTTAAAAACATTTCGAAACTTTCTGACATAAGTGAAAATGATGTTATTAATAGAAATCCTATTACTGTAAATGAAAATGCAACTGTTGTGGAATTGATTCGTCTCGTCAAATCGAAAAAATTTCCTATTTCCTATTTGCCGGTGGTGAACAATGAAAATCAAGTTACTGGCGCATTGACATTCTTTAATCTTGTAAAAGGAGAAGCGTAAAAATAATTTTGAATTTTGAATTCTAAATTTTTAATAAATGATAGTAGAATTAAGATCATCCGTAAATGAAAAACGTGCGCAGGAAATTGCGCTTGACATAAAAGCATTTTGCATTCACTACGATGGCGGTTATGTGCTCATCACGTCTTCTTCCACAAAAGAACTGGATGCTAAATATCAAAGCGAGGCAGAACGTGTAACGGTTCTCAATGATGACATGCAGTTGTCTTCACGCGCGTGGAAAAAAGAAACGCGCACGATTGACATCAACGGCGTTAAAATTGGCGGAAGCACAAATCACACCGCGCTTATTGCCGGACCTTGTTCAGTTGAATCGGAAGAACAGATTGAACAAAGTGCGCAATTGATGAAAGAACTTGGAATTTCCATTATGCGCGCTGGCGCTTTCAAGCCACGAACTTCTCCATATACTTTTCAGGGAATGGGCTTGGATGGATTGAAGTTGCTTGCAAAAATGCGCGAGAAATATGGTTTGCAAATTATTTCAGAAGTGCGTGATGCAACAAACGTTGAAGATATTATTGAATATGCCGACATTATTCAAATCGGCGCAAAGGCAATGTATGATCACGGTATTTTGAAACGTTGTGGCAAAACACAAAAACCCGTTTTACTCAAACGCGGATTTGGAACAACACTACAAGAGTTTTTACAATGCGCTGAATTTATTTTGGCTGGCGGAAATCCGAATGTAATTTTGTGTGAACGCGGAATCAGAACATTCGAAACAAAAACCAGATTCACACTTGATCTTTGCGGCGCAGCATGGATGAAAGCCCACTCAAATCTTCCAATCATTCTTGATCCGTCACACGCGATCGGTTATGCTTATGGCGTTCCCGATTTATCACGTGCATGTTGCGCAATGGGAGTTGATGGTTTATTAATAGAAGTTCATCCGAATCCGAAAGTCGCTAAATCAGATGCGTCCCAACAATTAAATCACGATGAATTCCGTGCCTTGACAGGTTCATTAAAATCTGTTGCAGCCGCAATAGGAAGAAAAATTATTTAACTTGTCACACGTCACTTGCCCCTTGTCACCAAAATATGAGCCTCTACGCCACCAATCTTTCTTTCCTTCTCCGAAAAAATGAACTTGATGCTGGAAAAGTTTCAATGGAACTTGGCGTCAAGGATCTCGCGCGCCCGTTGCCTGATGACATTCAACACATCGCAACAAGATTTTCATTGACGACGGATTTGCTATTGAAAACCGATTTGGAATTGCGCGAAGAACAGCGCAACAAGGAAATCAAACTTATTATTTTTGATATTGACGGGGTTCTTACGGATGCAGGAATGTATTACACGGAAGAGGGTGATGAATTCAAAAAATTCAATGCAAAAGACGGTCTCGCTATTCGTCAGGTGAAACAACGTGGTATTAACACTGGAATTATTTCACACGGATACAATTCTAAAATTGTTTCTCGCCGTGCAGAAAGATTGCATATTGAATTAGTGGAAGTTTCACAAACTCCGAAATTACAAACGCTAAATAAATGGTGTGGGGAATTGAATATTTCTCCAATGAATGTCTGTTTCATTGGCGATGACATCAACGATGAAGACATTCTTCGTGCGGTTGGATTTTCCGCTTGCCCAGGTGATGCTGTTGATGATGTGAAAAATATGGTGCATGTGGTTTTAAATAAAAAAGGTGGAAAAGGTTGTGTTCGGGAATTGATTGATCTTTATATATAAAGTGACGGGTGGCGAGTGACAAGTGGCAGGTAAGGTTGTGATAGGACAAACGGTAAGTGAGTTCTCAGAAATTTTTCTTAATTCTGTATTGGTAAAATCCATTCCCATGAACAAAAAACTTTTGTTGCTCAGTTTCCTTTGTGTTTTGTTTTCCTACAACTCCTATTCACAAACAGTATCGAAATCAAACACCGATCTGCTCTTGTCAAAAACAATGAAATGGAGAAATGTTGGACCGTTCCGCGCAGGAAGGTGCATTGCGGTAACGGGATTACGTGGCGACCGATTTACCTATTACATGGGTGCTGTTGGCGGCGGCGTTTGGAAAACTACTGACGGCGGAAACAGTTGGGTTTGCTTAAGCGATAGCACATTTCATTCTTCTTCCATTGGTGCAATTGCAGTTGCCCCTTCCAATCAAAACATTTTATACGTTGGAACCGGCGAAGTTGAAATGAGAAATAATATTTCTTTCGGCGATGGAATGTATAAATCATTAGACGCTGGTAAAACTTGGAAACATATTGGACTTGAAAAATCCTATGCCATCGGAACGGTTGTTGTAAATCCACAGAATGAAAATTTAGTTTATGCCGCTTGTCAGGGAAAGATTTTCGGTGTGAATAAAGAGCGTGGATTGTATCGCAGCAAGGATGGCGGAAAAAATTGGGACAACATTTTATTCGTTAACGACTCTACAGGATGTTGCGATGTGAAAATGGATCCTACAAATCCATTAATTCTTTATGCGAGCATGTGGCAATCGCGGCGCACGGCTTATTCATTGGAGAGTGGCGGCAAAGGAGATGCCTTATACAAAAGTATTGATGGCGGTGATACATGGAAAAAGATTTCTGAAAATCCTGGATTGCCAACAGGACTCGATGGAAAAATAATTGTGAACGTTTCTCCTGTCAATGGAAATTTGCTTTTTGCATTGGTTGAAAATAAATCCAATGGTGGCGTTTATAAAAGTTATGATGCAGGTGCACATTGGAACTTAATGACAACCGACAATAATCTCAAACAGCGCCCGTGGTATTTTTCACAAATTTTCTGCGACACGAAAAATGCAGATGTCGTTTATATTTTGAATGTGGAATCATGGAAAAGCATTGATGGTGGAAAATCATTTCCACAAAGAATAAATAACAATCACGGAGACAATCATGATTTGTGGATTGACCCACAAGATCCAATGCGAATGATTATTGGTGATGATGGTGGCGCAGAAATTTCAGTAAACGGTGGAACTGATTGGACAGCCTCTAATTTGCCAACAGCACAATTTTATCATGTGAATCTTGATACTGATTACCCCTATCACATTTACGGCGATCAACAAGACAACTCTTCCATAAGAATCATTTCGAAAACGGATGGTTATTCCATTGGCAAATCGGATTGGGAATCTGTTGCGGGAGGAGAATCGGGATATATTGTTCCTGATCCTTTGAATTCACATATCACTTATGGTGGCGAATACGATGGGAATTTAAGTATGTATAATGATGAAACACACGAATACAAAGATGTTTCCGTTTATCCTGTTGCGGCAATTGGAAGTTCTTCTGCACAAAAAAAATATCGTTTTCAATGGACGTATCCCATTGCATTTTCTCCGCACGATCCACATGAACTTTTTGTTTGTTCACAATATGTGCATCGCAGCTTAGATGGCGGAAATTCCTGGGAAATCATTTCTCCTGATTTAACAGCGCACGATTCGCTCACCATGAAACCAAGTGGTGGCCCCATTACAAAAGACAATACTGGTGCAGAAATTTATGCTGACATTTTTGCGTTCGCAGAAAGTTATGTGCAGAAAGGAGTTCTATGGACAGGAAGTGATGATGGAATGATTTACGTTTCAAAAGATGATGGAAAAAATTGGACGAATGTTACGCCACCTACTTCTCTGCTTCCTAAAAAAGCCTTAATTACCATTGTAGAGCCATCACAATTTGACGCAGGAACGGTTTATGTTTCTGCTACACGTTACAAGAGTGATGACACAAAACCGTATTTGTTGAAGTCTACCGACTTTGGAAAAACATGGAAAATAATTACGAATGGAATTCGCGCAAATGATTACACGCGCGTTGTGCGAGAAGATCCCAATAGAAGTGGATTGTTGTATGCAGGAACTGAAACAGGAATTTATATTTCATTCAATGGTGGAGATGTATGGCAATCCATGCAACTGAATTTACCTATCACTCCAGTGCATGACATTCAAATTCAAAAACGCGAACACGATTTGGTGATTGCAACACACGGAAGAAGTTTTTGGGTTCTTGATGATTTGACACCATTTTATGATGCCCAATTTTCATTGACAAAAACAGCATGTTACTTATTCAAACCCGACGATGCGATGAGAACAAGTGGCGGAAGTTATTTCTATGAAGGCATGCAGGAAGGTCAAAATGCGCCGAATGGTGTTGCGATAAATTATTTTCTAAAAAACAAGCCGAAGAAAGAATTGAAATTGATTTTTCTAACCGAAAAAGGCGATACCGTAAAATCTCTCAGCAGTACCAAAAGTGAAAATGGCGAGCCGATAAAAATTTCAAAAGATTTTTATACAGATAAAACCATTCCGCGCTCAGGTGTTTTACCTGCTGATTCCGGATTGAATTGTGTGCACTGGGACATGCGATATCCCGATGCCACGCCACTCGAAATTGGAAGCCCTATGTGGGGAGGCTCCACCATTGGGCCAAAAGCGGTTCCGGGAAATTATTTAGTGAAACTGCTCATTTGGGATTCGCTGATAGCACAACAAACTTTTGTAATTAAAGAAGATCCGCGTTATCATGTAACACAACCTGAATTACAGGAACAATTGGACTTGCTTCTGAAAATAAACGCAAAACTCAGTGAAACACACGAAGCAATAAATGATTTGCGCTCTATCAGAAATCAAATAAATGCATATTCTGGTAGCGTGGAAGACTCCGTGTTTGCCAATCAGTTGAAAAAAATCTCTAAACCGATTCTTGATTCTTTATTGGGAATTGAAGAGGCCTTGGTACAATTTCATGCGGTTGCAGGACAGGATTTGTTGAACTACCCTATCAAACTGAATAATAAATTGGCGAGTATTGGAAGTGCTGTTTCATCAATTGATTCCGCTCCAACAAAACAATCGT
>CAIQQJ010000126.1 GCA_903873905.1 uncultured Flavobacteriales bacterium | reverse complement strand
TTTTCCAATCATCGGATCAAAATCCAAAACCACATCCACCGGTTTGCGATCGAATTCGGTGATGCCAATGCTGTGTTTGAAAAATAGTTCGGGTTTGAAATCTTTTTTCTTCACGAAGGAATCGCGCAACACTTCAAGTTTACTTACACGATCCAATCCGAAAGTCAGAAAATCTTTTCGTTCACTACTCCAGGAAATAAGATACCAACGATTTCTGAATTCCTTCAATAAATAAGGATGAACTACGTACGATTTGGTTTGTCCTTTGTAAATATTTTCATAGGCAAACTTTACTTGTTGCCGATTATTGATTGCAGATAATAATTCTCGTAACCATTCCACACCGCTTAAGTTTTCGGCATATTCAAACATTACAACCTTTTCAATTTCTTCTTCATCAACACTCTCATTCATTTTAAGTTTCACATTTATTTTTGTGATGGCTTCACGAAATTGTTTGAAGAGTGGAATGTCACTGTATTGTTCCAATGTATCGGCTGCAAATCGAATTGCTTCCATATCAGAATCGGTAACAGGGAATTTCGAGATGCTATACCCAACTTCAGTGTACTGATAACCTCCTTTGGCTTTGTTGAATTGAATAGGAGCATCATAACCAAGTTCCAATTCATTTTTCATATCATAAATATCCTTGTCGAGCGTCGATTCTGAAATTGGTTGCCCAAGTTTTTCCGCAAGTTTATCTAGCAACTCCGTTTTTGTAGGAAATGGTTTCTGTTTGTTATTGATTGCAGCATCAATAATCCGATATCGTCGGAGAGCTGATTTAGTTATAGGCATAGCAATGGGGGTGTTAGGTTAAGGCAATGTATGAAGTGTGCTTAAGAACAAAAAAAATAAGCGAGGCAACTTTTCAACACACCAGCAAATACTTAATTTATAGTTAAAATCTTCAGAAAGATTGTGGATGTAAATAGAATATACCCTGATCATTTTCCTTTGTATCATCAAACTAAAAACGAAAACCAAATGGACAGTACAATGTATAACAAATTTGATTCTTACGGCCCTATGAAAAAGTTGGTCATATTACTATGGGTGTTTATCCTCATCATTGGCATTTTGATCATTTTATTCACTTTTCTGGCGGACTATTATCCAGTAGTTGCGGATTATTCATTTCTAGTTGGCATTCCGATAGGCTTATTCTTTGGAAGAAAAATTCGGAAGATTGATTTCAAGAAAAACAAATCCTAAAATTAATTTAATGATAAAAGGTTTATTCTTATGGAAAAAATAAAAGAGATTGAGAAGCCCAAAGTCAAGGAACTGGAAAGGTTGATCTATAATCCTATCGTAAAGCACTCTCCTTTCCAAAATTTGGAAACCATGCGAATTGAAATTGATCCAGAGTTTACTCGAATTGATTTTATCTATTATGCATGCAACATATATGTAAATGGTGGATGGGTGCAAATTTTGAGGGACACTTTCATTCGACCTAGTGGTTCCAAAACCTGTCTTAAATTGGTGAATGCAATCAATATTCCAATTGCGCCGAAAAAGCACTGGTTTAAAAGCACGAAAGATTTACTGTGTTACACACTTATTTTTCCAGCTCTTCCGAAAGGCACAAAAAGTATTGACATAATTGAAAATGAAACACCAGGCGGATCGTGGTTTAACTTTTATGGTGTTTCAATGGAAACGGTGCGAAGTCAGAAGTTGATTGTAGGAAATTGATTTGTGATCCATCTAGAAATTATTTATTTAAAGCCAATAGTTATGACAAAGAAATATACAAATGAGCAATTACTTCAATCCGTTTGTGATATGTACAACAAACTCGATGTAAGTTGTATTAAAGGAAAACTTGCAGAAGATTTAGTTTATGAAAGTCAATGGGTTTTAACTCCAATGGTTGGGAAGGAACAAGTTTACGATTACCTAAAGGGAAAACTTCAAACATTGAAAAATCACAATATTGTCCCTGATGCAAAAATAGTTTTTCCTAGTAGGTTAATTCATGGAGCAATCATAATTGATGAAGGGAAAGAGAATGCGGTGGGAATTACACTAGAAATTGCGGAGGGACTAATCAAACGAATGGATTTTGTATTTCCAGGATGGGTGCTTTAATTAAATATTTTAAAAATAAGATATGACACTAACTGATTTGGAAAATAAACTCTGCCTAAAGAAAACAGAGGACTGGCAATTGATGGATTTGAAAAAATCACAAGAGCAATCATTTTATAATTACGCGCTTGAAAATTCGGAGTTTTGCCTAGCGTGGATTGCTATTGAGAATAAGATTGTAGCGAAAGAACTATCCAAACAGAACTTCGTGCGTGAAAATCCTTTTGTAAAAGGCTTAAATGTTTATCGTCCCTTATTGTTGATTGTTACGGATGGATTTGTATGGCATGTTTCCAGTATTGAAAATCCAATTTTTGTCAAGATGGATTTCAATGCAGTCAAACTTCTTTTAATTCATGGTTTGAATGATTTTATAAAATACATGATTAAAAATAAATATGAGTCCGAGCGAATTGAAAAAGTAAAAAGTTTTATCCTTAGAATAAATAAAGCTGTCAATAGAAAAACGGATTCAAATGTTCGCCTCGAAACTAGATTCAAACCATTTGATATTGATGCTGCTTGTGAAAATATTGGTTCGGATGCGGATAGGGTCGATCCTTATAATTATAAGATGATGCATGAGGTGTCTAAGATGAGAAATGGTATTTTGGAAAAAATGTTGAATGCAAAAGTGATGGAGACAAGTGCACTTTCAAATATTCTTCATCAGCTGCTTTTTAAGACCATGAACAGAAGGCAATTGATTTCATTGCTTCATTTAAAAGCGGAGTTTATATATGTAAACGCATGGTATAATGAGAAGGACTTATTGGTTATGTTGTGCACTAAGAACCTCTATCATGTGAAACCCAAAAGTACGGTAGCGATTGATGAATTATTTTTGATTGATACAAAAGGTACATTGTGCTCATTCAGTATGGATCCGAATGAACCATTAGATCCTGGCTTTTTTAAACTGAGAAGGCATTTGCTAATGGATCATCTCAAAAATAAATATCATGAATAAGCGTGATTGTGTTTGGTTACAACCAATTTCGCAGATTAAGAAAATTGTAGAAAATAGGAGTTGACATTTAAATTTTACTGAAATGAAAAATAATTTAACTCCAGTTCAACTTCTGCCTGAGATGCTTGATTCCTATATGGCATTGCACAACGATTATTTGAAAACTGATAGTATTATTGAAGCAGAGAAATTAAATGTGCAATTAAAGTCCATTGAGAAAAATATGGTTGACGCTGGGGCTGTGATTGAATTAAATACTTTGGAATGGGAAAAATACTTAGTTAGTTTACCATTAGTAAAACAGTATGGCGATTTGGCTACTATCATTTTTACGGAGGGAAAAGAAGTTATGTTTGAGAAAAAAAATTACGAATTGCTTTTCTGTTTTGCTCAAATGGAAGAGGCAATAATGAATGAAGTGGGTAAGCGGAGAATGGAAAAGGAATTCTACGCTAGGGTAGATGTGGTGGTTCAAAAAGATGAAAAGTTATTTATTAAGAATCTCGGATTTGGGAATTTAGAAATTTTCAGACGCATGAAGAACGAGAAAACATTAATTCAACTATAACTATTATGAAGCAATTTAATTGCAACCTTTTTCGTTTGATAATAAACGCCACTATGAAAACGCTAGCAATTATTCTTCTCCCGTTGTTGATATTTCAAAATATTGCCAATGCCCAAACCGCAAAGGATTATTATTATTCAGGTTTGAATGAAGAAAATCAAATGCATCAAAAAAAGGCAATTGTATTTTACACAATGGCATTAGAGTTGAATCCGCAAAGCGATTCCTTAAGACTTTTTTGTTACTTCCATCGCGCTTGGGATAAACAAGCGTTAAAGGATTTTAAAGGATCTGTTGAAGATTATACCAGTGCAATTGCAATTTTCCCAATGCTTGGCGATTTGTATTACAATCGTGGTGTAGTGGAAGATACAATGGGAAATTACGAAGCAGCAATTCCGGATTTTACAAAGGCGATTGAAATAAATCCAAATGATTGGCAGGCCTATGTTGATCGGGGTTTTTGCAAAAATGAAAAGAAGGAATACAAGGAGGCCGTTGATGATTTCACTGCATCGATTGCTATTTTTCCAAATAAATTTGCTTTTTACGATCGTGCAATTTCCGAACACAATCTTGGGAATTTTCAAGCAGCTCTTTTTGATTTGAATAGTGCAATTGACTTGGATTCAAATTATTATTTGGCATATCTGCTCAGATCAAATGTAAAAAAAGATATGGGTGATCTTAAAGGTGCAGCGTCAGATTTAAAGATGGCAAGTAAAGCAAAAAGTAGAGGCAAGTAGAATTGATTTCCATTTTTGTATAGAAAAATTATAAAATGAAAAATTAGTAACGTAAATTCACTTATGGAAAATAATAATAATGAATTAAAAAAAACACTTTACGTCGATATGGATAATGTCCTCGTTAGTTTTCAATCGGGTATTGATTGTTTGGATGAAAAAACAAAACTAGAATATGTTGATAGATTAGATGAAGTTCCTGGCATATTTGCTCTAATGAAACCTATGGAGGGAGCAATTGATTCTTATACTATACTAGCATCACATTTTGACACTTATATTCTTTCCACTTCCCCTTGGGAAAATCCAAGTGCTTGGCACGATAAAGTTGTTTGGGTAAAAAAATATCTCGGTGATGTGGCCTACAAACGTTTAATCCTTTCGCACAATAAACATCTAAACGCAGGTGATTTCCTAATTGATGATCGGCACAATAAAAATGGAGCTGATAAATTTAAAGGAGAATTTATACATTTTGGTACTGATCGATTTCCTGATTGGAAGAGTGTTGTTGATTATTTAGTGAGAAAATAGGTATGGGTTAATTTTATTTTTCTAAACTGTCTGTATTTCATCTATTTTAAATTTGACTAAGGATAATTTAATACTGTGAATTTATTTATGGAAAAACATTTACTCTCTAAATCCACTTTTATTAAAGGGATGCAATGTCACAAGGCGTTATATCTAGGTAAACATCATAAAGAGCTCAAGGCGGAAGTCAGTGAAGCGCAAGAGGCCATTTTTTC
>CAIQQJ010000125.1 GCA_903873905.1 uncultured Flavobacteriales bacterium | reverse complement strand
GAATGGGCCAGGCGCTTCACCTGTAGGGAATCTACTTTACACGGAACACAGTAAGTCTTGGCATCTTTTTTACGAGTCGAAAGATAAGGTAGCTGCCCAAAAAAACAATCCGGTTTACTTGCGCGTACTTTCTCCTACTTCTATTACATCAGGTGCAATTGATGGACCTCCAAAATCCATTTCAGATGTTTCGATTGATAAATATTATGATTATTTAAAAAGTTTTGGAGATTGGAAGGCTGCTGACGTCAAGATTTTTTCTTCCTATTTGACACCTATTTCCAAAGCGTGGGGTTTTTTTGCAGGTAAAGAGCAAGAGAAATTACCAATGGATTTGTTCGAAATTAAGCGTAATGGAATCTTCGATAGATTGAAAAGTATTTTTTTCGTAAGAGGGAATCGTAATCTGAATGAGTAAACGGCTAAACTATTTACCGAAGCTAGATGCACTTCGTGCCATTGCAGCATTGATGGTTTTAATGGTGCATTACCTTCAAGTGAAGAATGTGTTTTCATATGGTGGCAATGGTGTCCAGATTTTTTTCGTTATCTCGGGTTTTCTAATTACAGGAATTTTACTTTCCCAAAAGAATAATTCGAATTATTCAAGAGCAAAGTTGATTGGAAATTTTATTGTCAAAAGGGCATTGCGGCTTTTTCCTGTTTATTACCTTTTCCTGTTATTGTTGGTAGGACTTCAATATGGAGGAGGATTATGGCTATGTGACAAGGGTGAATTGTGGCATTATTTTACCTACACACAAAATTATCTTTTCGTAATAAAGGGTGGACAAAGCTCACTGCTTTTCCATACCTGGTCACTTGCTGTGGAGGAGCAATTTTATCTTATTTGGCCAATGGTAATTTTTCTCATTCCAAGAAGAGCAGAGTTGCCCGTTCTTTTAACCATTTTCTTTTTCGGAATTCTTTCAAAAATTTACTTCATTGATTTCTTCACTTGTCCAGGAACCGTGAAGGGGATAACATTTATTCATTTCGATACACTTGCAGCTGGCGCTTTGTTGGCCTATTGTATTCACTATCAGAAGGCGAAATTTTTGATTTTTATGGAACGCTTTTCTGATCTTCTATTTGGAATTGGATTTTTTGCCTCCATTACGCTGACAATTTGTGGAATCAATGATTCCTTTTTTCTTCCCTTTTCGCTAACCGTAATGGCATCAGCATTGGTATTTATCTGTGGATATAAAAATTCATCCATGCTTGATCCAATTCTGAACTTGGGAATCCTAACCAAACTTGGAAAAATAAGTTATGGTCTTTACCTATTTCATAAGCCAGTGCCTTTTCTATTTAATTATGCCTATGGAAAAACAGGATTGGCGCCAATCAATAATTGGGTATTGTTATTACTGATTTATTTAAGCATTGCAATTTTGATTGCCACCTTATCATACCGTTTTTTCGAAAAGCCAATTTTACGGCTGAAGGAAAAATTCGATTTGTAGCATAATAGAATTATACAACAACAGCAATAGTACAGCAAATGGAATTCATCTTGTCATTCAGCTTCACAATTATTTTTCTTGTGTTAGGAGTGCTGTCAGGTGGCATTATTTTTTCCTTAATGGGATTGCAAATGAAAAGTCGAATTGCTGACTTTTTCTTCAGGCTGTTGACTGGTATTTGTTCCCTTGTTTTTTTGTATGCGATGGTAAAATCAAATGGACGGTCCACATTATTGATGCTTTTGTTGCCGGCACTTATGCTTTTTTTAAAATTTAAGAAAGTAAGGAAAAACAGTTTTATTTCAGGAATACTCCCTTCTGCAAAAGGATTTGCTATAGCCGTTTTTATTGTTGGCGCAATAATTTTATTCCTACAGTATTTTTATGAATCCTTTACCATGCAACAGGATTCGGCAAATTATTTGAAAATATCCGAATCATTAAGATTGACAGGATTGGAAAATACCAGGCATTTTAAAAATGTTTATAGCAATTTGTTCAATGGTGTTGAGCCCTATCATTATTTTGAGATGTGGTTGGCTGCAGCTTTTATGGATTTGTCCCATGGAAGTATGAGCCATTTGAATTGTTTGAGATTATGTTCTTATGGTTTAATTATTGCAATGGTGGTGATTGGAGTTTTGTCGATTTATGAATCAGCTGGGTTGGAACTAAAAGCATGGCATTTGGCAATGGCATTTTTGTTTTTGTTTTTTGTTCCCAATATCAGTCAACTTATTTTTAGCTACGATAAACATTTCAATTTCCCAATTGAATGCAATCTGATCAATCGGTTGAACTTCAGGACATATTGGTTGTTTTTGATCCCCGTTTTTCTTTTTGCTATTCGCAAGGATTTTTTTTCGGCGACCCTTTCATTGTTTTTTCTGCCTGTTATTTCCATTACAACTGCTCCTGCAATCTTGGGTTGCATTGGACTATTGATATTGTTGAACCGTTGGACAAAGTTTTATGCAAAAAGGGACTGGATTCAACTTGTGTGCTCATTGTTAGTTTGTGCAATTGGTTTTGTATTTATTTTTTCAATATTCAAGATAAAAAGTGTTGGGGCTCTATACTCATTTACGGGCCCTTATATCCTGAACTATTTCATGTCATCTTGGAAAGCGGTTCTCGGAGCTATTTTAATGGAAGGAGTAAATCTTCTTTTTGTTTTCGGTCCATTCGCAGTGCTGCTTACTTGTTTTGTAGGAGGAAGGCGTGGCTTAAGAGAATTCGTTCAGGAACACCGATTCCTTTTAGTATTGGTGCTTTTAATCAATAGTTGTGGAATTCTTTTCTTTCAGGCGGCAAGTTTTATGAATAATGCTTATCAATTTGCGTTCATTGGATTCTGCTCTTTGGCAATTATGGTTTTTGTATCCTTCAATTTTTTGATTTTAAAAATTGAAAGGAAATACATGCGAGTGAGTTTCAATTTTGCATTGGGGTTATTCTTGGTTTTTTCAGCTCTTCGTCTTGTGGGCATCAATTCCAATTCCATATTTACCGGACACGACTTTTATTCTGCAGGCACTCGTCATGGATATTCACAAGAATATTTGAATTCAGTTGCCATTGAGATGAAAAATATTCAATCCAATCCGGGAGCCTTTATTGGTGATTCGGCCTATTATAATAAGCTGTATTATTCAAAACGTTTGCCGGATTTTTATTTTCCAGGAATATCCTATTTCATTTTCGGGAAAATTGATAACTCTTATCAATTTTGTTTATCAGACACCAATTCAATTTATTTTGGGTACACGGGAACAAAAAGAGATTTTCTTTTTCTGAAACAAGCGGTGGCTTCCTCTCTTTTTCATCATGATTTCATGTATGGCGAAAAAAAATCAATAGGAGAAATGCGAAAGGATGCAATCGAAAAATTCCACATCCAATATCTTATTTTAACTCCTGGAGTAAAGAGCGATGCCGAATGGGATGGGATGATTGCACGGCACTACAAGGATGCGCAAACTGGGGAACAGTTTCTGGTGTTACATAAATGAGATGGGTGAAAAATCAGAATTTTCTGAAGCGAATAAATACGCTTGACTTGATGAATTCCCAAATGGCTTTATAAAGTGTTAGACCAGAAAACTTGGACTCTTTCCAAATTACAGGCACTTCCAATATTGACATTTTTTTCCGTTGTGCTATATAGAGCAACTCACTTTCAAAAAACCAATTTTTGTTGTGGATGAGGGGTATAACCTCCAAGGCGACTTTCCTGTTGATTGCTTTATAACCACATTGTGCATCCGTATATGTTTTTGCGCCAAGAATAAGTTTCATGAACATGCGGTGATAAATGATGGAAACTACTTTTCTCTTAAACGATCGTTCCACTTTTGAGTCCTGATGATAACGTGAGCCAATGCAAATATCATAACCGTTTTCAATTCCTTCAATCAGCTTCGGGAAATTTCCAATGTCTGTTGCCAAATCAACATCCATATAGGTGATGATGTCTGCTGTACTTTCCGACCACGAATGAATGACACCACTACCTTTTCCCGGTTGCTCTGCGTAATCATACCAAACGCTTTTATGAACCCCATTGATTTTTTTTACGAGTTTGATAATCTGTTCAGGGTCTTTGCCATTAATTGCAAATACAATATGCCAATCATAATCTGTGAGTTGGTTTGAAAAGAAGGGAATCACCACATCAATACACGGCTCAATCTCATGAAGGTTGCCGTGATAAACAGGGAATACGATATCAATTCTTTTCATGCAACTGTTTTATTATTCTGCCCAAACCATTTTTCAATGAAACGGGTACATAATTGAAAAGTTTCACCTGTTCAGTAATATCATAGTCACGATCTTTCGAAAGATTATCAAGTTGAGTCGGTGTAAGTGGGGGCTTGCTGAAAAGTAAGTTAAATACATGTGCCATTGGTTTTAGCATCCATAATGGAAAATGGAGCATTGTTCTTCGAGTTCCCATTGCTTCCATCAGTTGATGCATAAATCCATTGTAACAAATGCTTTCAGGTCCAGCAATGGTAAATGTTCCTGTAATCGTGTTATCAATAGATGTATTAATTATTTGAACAAGATCATCAACATATACGAATTGAAATTTACTCAACCCATTTCCAAGCACAGGTACGATGGGGTACTTAGTGATGATTCCAATTAGTCTTCCAACATATTTCAAATCACCCGGCCCATAAATGATGGTTGGTCTGATAATTAAATGTCGTGGAAATTTTGCGACTTCAATTTCAGCAAGTTCTTTCGTTTTGGAATAGCTATCCTGATTCTGCTGAGTTACATTCTCAGAACTGATGTAGATAAAATGCCGTAGTTTGTATTTGGATGCCATTGAAACCAAATGTTCAGTAAAAACCACGTTGCTTTCGTACATTTCTTTCCAAGGACCATGCAATTGTGCCGCGATGTGGATAATGATATCGGAATCCTTAATGGCCGAATCAATAACGTCATCACCATAGGATTTGTACACCAGAGTTTCTGTGCCAGGAATTATTTCTTTTTTTCGAATGAGGCAAGTGACTGCGTGTTTTTTTTTCAAAGAATCAACAACATGCTGCCCGAGGAATCCATTTGCGCCAGTGACGATAATTTTCAATGAAGAAGCTGTCATTTATCGTAAGGTTTTTTAATCCAATTTCTTCTTCAGTCACGAATTGAAAGGTGGAATAAAGTTAATCCTTTTTCCACAAAAAAATGATTGAAACACCAACTGGAAATTTCATGAAACGAAGCAGAAATATTTCCATTGAAAAAAAACGGCTGAGAATCGCATTGATAAACCGACCCATTGCCGATTTGGTACTGATCGCTTCAAAATCAGAAGAAACCTGGTCTTCTTTCTGATTCCTGAAAACCAATTTGCTGAATTGCCTGAAAATAAAAATGAGTGGGAATAATATGCTGTTGAAGAAACTCGAATATGTTTCTTCCCCATTCAGCTTTTTGAATAATGTTCTGAGCTGTTTGAGTCGATAACGTCTCTCATGATGATTGATCACGTCGTGTTTGCTCCAAAGACTCATGAATGCGGGTACTGTTACAAATAAATGTCCCTCAGGTTTGCAGACTCTATACATTTCTGAAACGGCAAGTTCATGGTCCGCAACATGTTCAATAACATCAAAGGCACATACCAAATCAAAACTACCCGATTCAAAAGGCAACTCAATAATGGAATTGTTGTAAACTTTGGTATTTAATACTCCTGAAACAAATTCACAACAATCCTTGTCATATTCCACTGATACCACTTCACCGAATTTCATCAAGAGTTGGGATGAAGCTCCAGTTGCCACACCGACATTTAGGATTTTGAGAGGGGAAGATGGCTTAATATAGCGCAACAATGTTTTTTCGATAATTCTGCTGCGTACGATGAACCACCAATGGCTTCTTTCATACCGATAATACTCCTCGTAATAATCTTTGTTCATGTACAGTGGGGCCGAAAACCAAAAGTAGTTATTCCGTTGATGAAAAACTCGTAGTTAGTGGGGTGGTGTCATTGCAATGCACTTTTGCCTTAGTGTAAACTGATTTTAGGAGTTTTATTCAGCAAGGTATTGTGTATTTTTGTCATTCTAAATTGAGTCTATAAATGCTGCAGGAATTGGAAAAATATTTCGATCGTCTTTGGCCCATTTGCCGAAGTATTACTGGAAACGGACTGCGCGAGTCATTGAAAATACTTTCGGAAATAATTCCACTTCAGATACATGAAGTTCCAACTGGCACTCACGTTTTTGATTGGGAAATCCCAAAGGAATGGAATATTAAGGATGCCTATATCATCACTCCAGAGGGAAATAAAATTTGTGAATTCAAGGAAAATAACCTTCATCTTGTCAGCTACAGCATTCCTATCGATTCCGAATTTTCATTTGAAGAATTGGAAAAACACTTATTTTCCATTCCAGAATTACCGGAAGCAATACCCTATCTAACTTCGTATTACAAAGAAACTTGGGGGTTTTGCATTGCCCATAATGAAAAAGAAAAATTGCCGAAAACCGGTAAGTACCGAGTGAAAATTGATAGTTCGTTGAGTAATGGTTCCTTGACATATGGTGAATGCCTTTTGAAGGGCGAAACTGACAAGGAAATATTGCTTTCAACTTATGTATGTCATCCTTCAATGGCGAATAATGAATTGTCGGGGCCATTGGTAACTGCCCTTTTGTATAAAAAACTTGAAAAACTTGCGCGTAGAAAATATACCTATCGTTTTCTCTTTGCTCCAGAAACCATTGGGGTTATTGCTTTTTTAAGCAAAGAAGGTACTCGATTGAAGGAGAAGTTGGCAGCGGGATATGTTGTTACGTGTGTCGGAGATGACGGGAATTACACCTACAAGCGATCCAAAAATGCTTCACGTGATGTTGATACAGTTGTTGAACATTATTTGAAATATT
>CAIQQJ010000124.1 GCA_903873905.1 uncultured Flavobacteriales bacterium | reverse complement strand
ATATTGAATGTGTCAAAGGCAAGCGCAGCTTCTTGCACGGCAGCCATGGCTTGCGCCGCATCATGCACCCTGCCCAATGCTTTTAAATGCGCATCGTTGAAACTTTGCACGCCGACCGACAGTCGCGTCACACCGGCTTGGCGGAACGCGTGAAAACGGTCTTTCTCAAACGTACCCGGGTTGGCTTCCAAGGTGATTTCACAATCAGGCACCAGCGGCAAACGCGCGCGCAAATCGCTTATCAATCGTGCAATGCCTTTGGCAGAAAACAAACTCGGCGTGCCACCGCCTATGAAAATACTGTGTACCGGCCTGCCCCATACCAGCGGCAAACTGCTTTCCAAGTCTGCACACAGTGCATTCAAGTAAGCCTCTTCCGGCAAACCACCCTCAGCCTTGTGCAAAGGGATGACGCCAGCGCTTGATACAGGCACGCGCCACTCGTGCGAATTGAAATCACAGTAAGGACATTTTTTCAAACACCAGGGCAGATGCACATAGACCGACAGCGGCGGTAATGATGTCAACGATAAGGTGCCCGGGCGCATCAAATGCGCAATGTCCAGGTTCATGTCAGCCAGCGCTGTTGCATCAGTTCGCGCATCAAACGCGCCGCCTGGCCCCGGTGACTGCGCGCATTTTTTTCGGCTTCGCTCATTTGTGCAAACGTCATGTTCATCTCGGGGATGAACATCACCGGGTCAAAACCAAAACCTTTGTCGCCGCGCAGTTCACGCGTGATTTCCCCCACTGCACGGCCGCTGGCGATCAATGGCTCGGGGTCGTCTGCGTGACGCAATGCCACCAGCGTGCTGACCAGTGCGGCACGGCGGTTGCTTGTGTTTTGCATTTGCTCAAGCAAGGCGCGGCGGTTGTTGTCGTCGCTTTTTTCATAGCCGAAATTATTCTTCATTAGCGCAGAAAAATTAATATGCTTTACGCTGAGCATTTTCCCAATTATTGAATTTTAATGACACCTATTTTTAATGACAACTTTGTGATTTTGTTTCATTTTGGATTTTTTTTGCGTGAGGGATAGAGGCATTGTGGAGCTCTTTTTTTACAAAAAAAAGCGACTGCCGAAAGCCCGCCCCAACATTTCTGTTGGGACACGCCCAATGATTACAGATTATTTGATTACCGATTACCAATGAAAAAAGTAATCAGTTTTCAGTTAAAAAACAATCTTCAATTTTCAATCTTGAATATCCAACATTGATTGAAATGGAATTTTCGAATATTCGAATCATCAGATTTTCGAATTAATGAACGGAATATTAAAACACAACCTTTCGAAACCACTGATTCTAGGGCGTTTCAGAACATAATGGCTACAAGGCGCGATTTCAGGGCTTTTTAGACGTACCTTTGCGCTCGCTCCGCCGGAGACCCAAGAGTTACTTGAGTTATTAGGGGCACGAAATGCGCCATGCTACGGTAGGCAGGCCCCTTATTAACAAGTAAAAAATTACATGACAACATTTTCTGAGTTGGGCTTAAAGCCCGAATTGGCACAAGCTGTAGCCGAACTGGGTTTTACTCAACCTACACCTATCCAAGAACAAGCAATTCCCGAGTTGATTACAAATCCTCGTGACCTTGTTGGACTTGCAAGAACTGGCACTGGTAAAACAGCTGCATTCGGTTTACCACTTTTACATTTTATTGATCCAGAATCAAAATATCCACAAGCATTGGTATTATGTCCAACGCGTGAGCTTTGCATTCAGATTACAGAAGACTTAAAAACATTCGCGAAACATTTGCGTGGTGTGAGCATTCTACCAGTTTATGGTGGATCAAGCATCAGTTTACAAATCAAAGAACTTCGTCGTGGAATTCAAGTGATCGTGGGAACTCCAGGTCGATTGAATGACATGATTGAACGTGGCGCATTGAAATTGGGCGAAGTGAAAACAGTGGTGTTGGATGAAGCGGATGAAATGTTGAACATGGGATTCCGTGAAGCAATTGACACCATTCTTGCTGAAACACCGAAAGAAAAAAACACTTGGCTTTTCTCTGCTACAATGCCGGATGGTGTTGCACGCATTTCGAGAAGTTATATGAAAGATCCATTTACAGTTAGCATCAAAGGAACTGTAGAAGGTGAAAGTCGCATTGATCATTTTTATTGTGTGGTTCATGCGCGTGATCGTTATCCTGCATTGCGTAGAATTGTTGACGCGCATCCTGATATTTATGGAATCATTTTCTGTCGTACCAAATTGGAAACACAGGAAGTTGCCGATCATTTGATTCGTGATGGTTATATGGCCAATGCGATTCACGGAGATCTTTCGCAACAACAACGCGATTTGGTAATGAAACGTTTCCGTACCAAACAAGTTCAGATGTTAGTTGCTACAGATGTTGCAGCACGCGGAATTGACGTGGATGATGTGACACACGTGTTGCATTATCAAGCGCCAGATGAACCAGAAGCTTACACACACAGAAGTGGTCGTACAGGTCGTGCAGGAAAAAATGGAATTTCCATTCTGTTCATGCACGCAAAAGAAACAGGAAAACTTCGCGTGATCGAACGATTGACAGGACGCAAATTAATTTATTTGCCCGTTCCTGCAGGTGTTGATGTGTTGAGAAATCAGTTGCTTTCTTTTGCAACCAAATTGAAAAATACAGAAACTGCGAATGTTGTTCCTCCAGAATATCTTGCATTGCTGAAAGAAGCGATGGGCGATATGACAAGTGAAGAAATGCTGGAGAAATTCATGGCATTGAATCTTGCAAAACTTTTTGCGGATTATTCCAGATCTCCAGATCTCAACGTTACAGGAAAACCACGTGAAAGAACAGATCGTCCAGAACGCGATTACGCAGAAGCAACTGGCGACAAGCATACTTATTTCGTGAGCATTGGCAGAATGGATAATGTTGATCCAGGACAATTGCTTCGTATTCTTTGCGATCAATTAAATACCGATCGCACACACATTGGCAAAATCGATTTGAAACACAATTTCTCATTCGTGCAAATCATAGGATTGGAACCAACTGAAGTGATGAATTCATTCAAAGGATTCACCAATCGTGGTCGACCAGTGCGTGTGAATCAAGCGGAGAATGAAAGTGGTGAAGATCGTGGACCACGTTCTTTTGGCGGTGGTGAAGAAAGAAGTTTCGGTGGCGAACGCAAATCTTTTGGAGATCGCAAGCCTTACGAGAAAAAATCATTTGGTGATAGAAAGCCTTATGAAAGAAAATCATTCGGTGAGGGTTCTTCTTCCAGTGAACGCAAACCTTACGAAAGAAAATCTTTTGGTGAAGGCTCTTCTTCCAGTGAACGTAAACCTTACGAAAGAAAATCTTTTGGTGAAGGCTCTTCTTCCAGTGAACATAAACCTTACGAAAGAAAATCATTTGGTGAAGGTTCTTCAAGTGGCGAACGTAAACCTTACGAGAAAAAATCTTTCGGAGAAAGCAAATCTTTCGGAGATCGTAAACCATATGAGAAAAAAACATTTGGCGAAAAACCTTCACGCAGATCAAGTCCCCCAAGTGAAAATGTTGGAAAAGGATTTGGCAAACCCGACAAAGATAAAGGTGATGGCGGAGATTGGAAAAACTTGATGAACGACTCAGCTCCTTCTGGAGATCGCAAGAAAAAGTTCGGTAAGAAGAAATTCTAGCCGCAGATTACGCAGATTAAAAAAAGAATCCCGATTTTTCATTTAGAGAAATCGGGATTCTTTTTTGCAATCCTATCTAAACAAAATTCGAAAAAGGCCACATTTCGACAAGGTCAATGCGGGCTCAGGCAAGGAAGCACAGAGAAAATAATTTTACCAATTACCTACTTATTCAGCGAGAAGCCATTTTCCATCTGCTGATTTCACAAGGATTTTTGTGTAGGAACCATATTTTGGAAAATTCAGTACTATGGTGGTTTTGTCACCATTTGAATTTTGTGTGAATGCAGCTTGCTGGATTTCTGAATTGTTTGGTGTTTGTT
>CAIQQJ010000123.1 GCA_903873905.1 uncultured Flavobacteriales bacterium | reverse complement strand
TTCGTCTTGTTGACGTGCGAAGTCAATTGTATTGTCGTAATGCATAATTTTTATTGGAGTGTAAATATAAGCCACAGATTTCACAGATTCACGCTGATTATTTTCGCAAATTTGCAATCTCTTAAAATCAATGTGTGCTAACCCGTGAAATCTGTGGCTATGAAGAACAAACGATCTGAAGAACTTTTTGAAAAGGCAAAACAATATTTCCCTGGTGGTGTGAATTCTCCTGTACGTGCATTTCGCTCTGTTGGAGGCACTCCACATTTTATCGCAAAAGGAAAAGGCTCTCACATTTGGGATGCCGATGGAAATGAGTTCATAGATTATTGTTGTTCATGGGGACCGCTCATTTTAGGTCATGCCGATGCACGAGTAAATAATGCAATTATCAAAACGGCTGAAAATGGCACTTCATTTGGAGCGCCAACAGAATTAGAAAATCATCTTGCGGAATTAATTCTTTCCAACAACAAATACATTGAAAAAATTCGATTTGTCAGTTCTGGAACAGAAGCTGTGATGAGTGCAATTCGATTGGCTCGTGGATTTACCGGAAGAAATAAAATATTGAAATTCGAAGGTTGTTATCATGGCCATTCCGATTCACTTTTGGTAAAAGCAGGTTCTGGTTTGGTAACCTTTGGAAACACCTCTTCAGCGGGAGTTCCGGAAGTTTTTGTGAATGAAACAATTGTTGTGCCACTTAATAATCAAAAAGCCGTTGAAGAAGCATTCGCAAAATTCGGAAAAGACATTGCTTGCGTAATCATCGAACCGATTCCTGCAAATAATGGATTGTTGCTTCAAGAAAAATCTTTTTTGGAATTCCTTCGTGATATCACCAAGAAAAACGGAACACTTCTGTTTTTCGATGAAGTGATTTCAGGTTTCCGTGTTGGATTTACGGGAGCGGCAGGTTATTATAAAATACAACCTGACATCATTACTTATGGAAAAATCATCGGTGGTGGACTGCCGGTTGGCGCTTATGGTGCAAGCAAGGAAATCATGTCGAAAATTTCTCCTGAAGGCGATGTTTATCAAGCAGGAACCCTCTCAGGAAATCCGGTGGCGATGGCTTCTGGTATTGCACAATTGAATGCTTGTTTGGAAAAAGGATTTTATGAAAACCTGGAAAGCAAATGCAATGCTCTTGTAAACGGAATTCGAAATCATGTTGTTAAAAACAAATATCCGATAAGGCTGTTTTCAATTGGATCCATTTTTTGGATTTCATTTTCCGAAAATGAAAAAATCGCTTCCGCAGACGACATTGATGCAAATAGCATGATTCCTTTCCGAAAATTTTTCCATACTCTTTTGGAAAAAGGAATTTACATCGGCCCTTCAGGATATGAAGTTGGATTTGTTTCTGCTGCACATACCAATGAAGATATTACAAAAACAATATCAGCTTTCTGCGAATCACTTGATGTGACTTTCCAAGACTAAGAAACAAAAAAGCAGAATCATCAAGCCATCAACAAAAAAGGAAAAATAATATTCCCTTCGCTGTGGATTGCTTTTCGATATGAAAACACCTGCAACAATACTCCATAACAAAAAGGCCGCAAATGTTTTGAGTCCTCCCACTCCATAAATCGTTGTGCAAATAAAAACCAACACATTGGAGATCAGCAAAACCACGAGTGCCAGCAGAATTGATTTTTTCACTCCAAGAATCGCAGGAAAGGTTTTTAATTTTTCTCCGTCAAAATGCAAGTCACGAATATCGAATGGAATTACCAATGAAAAGAAAAGTCCGCAAGAGGCCAGAAACCAAATCATCATAGCAGGTGTAAACCAATTTTCTCCTGTAGTATTTGCAGCAGCAGGCAAAAGCGCACAGATGATTCCCCAAACAATTGCCACAATAAAAATTTTCAAAACTTTTATATCACGTAATTGTTTCCACTCGCCTTTCCAAGGGATGAATGGAAATGCATATGCAAGTGAGAGTATGGCAGGTAAAATTGCAATTAGTTGTGACCGATGGTAGAGTTGGAAAAAACTCCAGATCGCAGCAAGTGCAGCAATTCCTGAAAGGATTGCCAAGAAAACCTTGTGATCGGAATTCCACTTGTGTCGAATAAATTCGCTTTCAACAATTCCTTTGGAAAAAGCAGATGGCAGACGTTGAAGATTGTAAAGAAAAAACGTCCCACAAAAAACAAAAACAAAAAGTTCTGTGGGCAGATGAAATCCGAAAATAATCTGTGTTACAAGTACCATTGAAACGGCACAAAATGCGACATGAAAATTGCCGTATAAATAAATATCGAAAATTGCCTTAAAAGTCTTTTTAGACAAGTCGATTGTTATGGATGAGAGCTATTGTAATCAGAAACAACAGAGGAAGTAACAAATCCTGCAACCATTCCAATTCCTCCGAATAAAAGTGTTCGAAAAACTCGGTGTTGTCGCGCTTGTTTTTCATAACCCAACAAATAAGTATCGTACTTCAGGTAATCGGGGTTTGAAACTGCACCTGGTCGAATTTTTATTCTGAAAAAAGTGGTTGTGCCTGCATATAAAAAAGGTGGAATGAAAGTAAGGTAAGACTTCGTGTATCCGCCTGCAAACCCTGCAATAAAAGCGCCTGTAGTCCACATCGGACAGTGATAATTCATTCTTGCATCACGTTCTCCCTGCAAAAAATATTTTATTTCCTGAGCCGAATAATAATTTCCGAACAAGGTATCTTGTTTGTAAAAAACGGATTCTGAACCATTATTATATCTCACTGAAAATACCAAATCAAGATCAATGAAATCGGCTTTAAAATTTCCTTTTTTCGGAATGAGAATTTTTAATTTATCATCTGTAGAATCTTTCACAATACCCGTGAGTGTTTTACCGCTCATCAAGTAAACCGTATCAAGTGGTTGCGCTGTTTGCGAATGAACATGCAAGCAGAAAAATGAAATACAAAAAAGGAGAAATAATCTTTTCATGGGGGGAATTAAAATCTGACCAAAGATAAGAATACCTGATTCAAATCATATATGATTGCCGTGAAAGTGTAACAAAAATCAAATCCTTTTCTGCTTATCTTTGTCATCCAATTTTATTTTGAACAAAAAATAATTTTAGATTATTTTTTTAAATATTTTTTTTAACTTTTTCTATAAACCATTCTTTTTTTAAGCTCATTACACGAAATACAATACGCACTCATTTTCCAATTTTAAAAACCAATAATTATGGCAACTGATATTTTTTCAAGACGTCACATCGGACCTTCTGAAAACGATGTAAAAGAAATGCTCGCTGCGACTGGCGTTTCAAACATTGATCAACTTATTGATCAGGTTATCCCTTCTGCTATCCGATTGAAAAAACCACTTGATCTTCCTGATGGTTTAAGTGAATTTGAATACCTCCGCGAACTTGAAAAAGTGGCTTCAAAAAATAAAGTTTTCCGTTCTTGCATCGGACTTGGTTATTATGGCACCATTCTTCCTCCTGTAATTCAAAGGAACATTCTTGAAAATCCAGGCTGGTACACAGCTTACACTCCTTACCAAGCAGAAATTTCTCAAGGCCGATTAGAAGCTTTGTTGAATTTTCAAACCATGGTAATGGATTTGACTGCAATGCCAATGGCAAATGCTTCTTTGTTGGACGAATCAACTGCGGCTGCTGAAGCAATGTTCATGCTTTTTGGAAATAGAAGTCGTGATGCAGTTAAGCGTAACACACATAAATTTTTTGTAAGCGAAACTTGCCTGCCACAAAATATTGACTTACTCAAAACACGTTCCGCTCCATTGGGAATTGAATTGGTCATTGGTGATGCAAAAACATTTTCATTCACAGAAGAAATTTTCGGCGCATTGATTCAATATCCCGACATGAATGGAGAGATCAATGATTATAAAAAATTCACAGAAGCTGCTCATGCAGTTGGCGCAGGTGTTGCAGTTGCTACAGATTTGATGGCTCTCGCATTACTTACTCCTCCTGGCGAATGGGGAGCTGATGTTGTTCTTGGGAACTCACAACGCTTTGGTGTACCAATGGGTTATGGCGGACCTCACGCAGCTTTCTTCGCAACACGTGAAGATTTCAAACGTTTGTTGCCAGGAAGAATCATTGGAGTTTCTGTTGACGCCAATGGAAAACACGCTTTGCGAATGGCATTGCAAACACGCGAGCAACACATCAAACGTGATAAGGCCACTTCAAATATCTGCACGGCACAAGCATTACTCGCGATCATGGCAGGTATGTATGCAATTTATCATGGCCCAAAAGGAATTCTTGCCATCGCACAGGAAATTCATGACAATACACGCATACTCGTTTCTGCTTTGGAAAAAGTTGGAATGAAAAAAATAAATTCCACTTATTTCGATACGGTTTCTTTTGAAATTCCTGCAGGAAGTTCCATCGAATCAATTCGAACAAAAGCGGAAGCGAAAGAAATTAATTTCCGTTATGGAAAAAATTCCATTCACATCAGTTTGGATCAGTCCATTCAGAAAAATGATCTTGCTGATATTCTTTCTGTTTTTGGTGCAACAATCGGAAGTGAAGCAACAAGTCCTATTGGAGCAAATTTCAAACGTACAAGTACTTATTTAGCTCATCCAATTTTTAATATGTATCATTCTGAAACTGAAATGATGCGTTATATCAAACGATTGGAAAATAAAGATTTGTCGCTTGTGCATTCGATGATTTCACTTGGATCATGCACAATGAAATTAAATGCCGCTTCAGAATTAATGCCAATAACTTGGCCGAATTTCGCGAACCTTCACCCTTTTGTTCCTGCAAACCAAGCAGAAGGTTACAAAATTGTCATTGATGAATTGAATAAAGCCTTAAGTGAAGTGACAGGTTTTGCTGGAATGTCTTTCCAACCGAATTCTGGGGCTTCTGGAGAATATGCAGGACTCATGGTGATTCGAGCATACCACATAAGTCGTGGAGATACGCATAGAAAAGTTGCCTTGATTCCTTCATCCGCTCATGGAACAAATCCAGCTTCTGCTGCAATGGCAGGAATGGATATCATCATTGTGAAGTGTGATGAGAAAGGAAATATTGATGTTGCTGATTTGAAAACAAAAGCAGAAGCGAATAAGGAAAATCTTTCTTGCTTGATGGTAACC
>CAIQQJ010000122.1 GCA_903873905.1 uncultured Flavobacteriales bacterium | reverse complement strand
GAAAATGTTGTTGGCAAACTTGTGCCACATGGGAATGTTGCAGTAACAGAAATATTTCCAGAAGTACTTCCTGCTGTGATATTGATTGCTGTTGTTCCTTGTCCTGAATTAATTGTTGTTCCTGCTGGAACTGTCCATGTATAGGAAGTTGCGCCAGACATGCTTGCAATGGAGTAATTACCAGAAGAACTTGCACAAATTGTTGAACTACCTGTGATAACTCCTGGATTTGGAACGCCTCCTACAGGTGTAATTACAACATATCCATTACCTGCACGAACTCCTGCTGTCATGATTGTATTTGTCATTGTTCCCACCCAAGAGGAACCGCCACCACCACCACCACTTCCACAGTTTCCTACGGATGATCCACCACCACCATAATATCCACCACCACCACCAGATGTTCCACCATAGCTATTATAACAAATACCATTTTCCCAAGTATCTCCATTTCCACCAAGCCCGAGTGAACCATTCTGTCCGCATGAACTTGTGTAGCAGGTATTGCAAGAACCGCCTCCGCCACTTGTGAAACCAGCACCACCAGCACCACCTGAGTGACAACTGCTATTCCCAACACCACCACTTGCTCCACCAGCACCACCATTGCCACCATAACCATTTGCACCACCACCACCGCAATAATTAACGCCAACTGTTCCTCCACCACCGGCACCTCCAGCATAAACTGCTACATCAGTTTGTCCACCAGCACCACCACCACCTGCAACAATTACTCTATCGGCCAATGCATTTCCAGTCAATCGAACATCTGAAGCTCCTCCGCCATTTTTCGGTGAATTCGCCCATCCAATGCCGCCTCCATTATAACCATTTTGTCCTCCAGCATAAATGTTGAACACTTGTCCTGAGGTTACAAGCATTTCACCTTTTGCATAGCCACCATTTCCGCCAGCACCACCTTGACCTTGTGCGCCATAGGTTTCAATGATTAATGAGGTAACACAAGTAGGGACAGTGTACGTTTGAACACCACCTGTATAATTGAATGTGATTGGTTGTGCACAAAGCGAGACGCTTGCACTTGCGATAGTAAACGCAAAAAAGGTTTTGTAGAGTTTTTTCATGAGTACGATTTGTTTGATTAATTGTAATTAAAAACGAATTTGAAATAAACAATAAGTCCACCAACAAGATAGGAAACCTATTCACAGTTTGGTGAAAGTTGTTTGAGAAAATGTGTGAAAGTACTTGCTAGGCTAAAATAGATTTATTTTTTGAGAAAACAAATCTTTGGAGCATTACTAAATTTTTGTTTTTGCATTTGAATTGTTTGCCAATTCACTTAATAGTATCACCTCCTTACCAAGTGTTTTTTTGCCAATACAAAGGCGTCCAATTAATGCAATATTTCATTTACTATTATCAAAACAAGTTCATTCTGTTTCAAATTAAATTTAGTAGATACTTACTTGGAATACGATAAATGAATGGATGGAATGTGTGTGGTGAATTAACTCACTTATTTCCCGATACAAAACCGCCCAAAAATATTTTTCAATAAATCATCGCTTGAAATTTCACCAGTGATCATACCCAAATAATGTAGTGCTTCACGAATGTCTTGCGCGATCAAATCTGCAGGAACATTATTGTTCAATCCTTCAATCGTGCGTTGAATTGCATTATTTGTGTTGCGTAATGCTTCAACATGTCTTGCGTTTGTGACAATTGTTTCAGTCACATTCACTGTACGATTATCAAACAAACTCACCAACTTAACTTTTAGATCGTCGATGTATAATTTTTCTTTTGCGGATAAAAATAAAATTTCAAAATCAATGAATTCTTTTTGAATGGAGTTGAAATCTTCTTTGTCAATTTTATTTCCAACGATGACCAATTGTGCACCATTGGCTGTAATGTGTTTTTTTAGTTCTTCGATATTCAATTTCAATTCTCCAGCACTCAATTCATGCACATCGAAAAGATAAATGACGATAGCACTTTGTTTCACTTTTTCAAATGCACGGGAAACACCAATGGATTCAATGGCATCTGTGGTATCGCGCAAGCCTGCAGTGTCAATAAAACGGAAAAGAATTCCATCGATGGTAATTTCATCTTCAATCGTATCGCGAGTCGTTCCAGGAATTTCAGAAACGATGGCACGTTCTTCCTCCAACAATACATTTAGCAAAGTGCTTTTTCCCGCATTTGGTTTTCCGACAATCACAACAGGAATTCCATTCTTGATGACGTTTCCAACTTCGAATGAATCAACCAATCGTAGAATGAGGCGTTGAATGGTATACAGCAATTTTTTCAGATCATCTCGATTTGCGAATTCAACATCTTCCTCACTGAAATCCAATTCGAGTTCAATGAGCGATGCGAAATCCAAAAGATTTTCCCGCAAGGTTTTTATTTTGGAAGAAAATCCGCCTCGCATTTGTTCAAGCGCAACCTGATGAGAGGCGGCAGATTGTGATTCAATCAAATCCGCAATAGCTTCCGCTTGCGACAGATCGAATTTTCCATTCAGAAATGCACGCAATGAAAATTCACCGGGTTTTGCCAAACGTGCTCCATAACGGATCAACAATTGAACCAATTGCTGTTGTATAAAAACACTACCATGACAGGAAATTTCAACAACATCTTGTCCGGTAAAGGATGTTGGTCCTTTGAAAATGGAAACTAAACATTCATCCAAAGGAATTTCACCTTCCCCAATTGTTCCGAAATGAATGGTATGTGTTGGGAAATGGGAAATCTTTTTTGCCTTGCCGATTTTATTGTGAAAAACAGATTCGGTAATTGAAAATGCTTCCGGTCCGCTCAAACGGATTACTGCAATAGCAGCAGTGCCATGGGCTGTAGCAAGGGCAACAATGGTATCGTCGCGATCGAAATACATAATTAGGTGACTAAGGTAGGGAAAGTGAGGGGAAGGGACAAGGGGCATGGGACAAGGGACAAGGGACATGGGACATGGGGCGGGGGACAAAGGGATTTCTTTATTATTTGTGATGCGAAATTGTGAGGGGATAAATGAATAATTTTGAAAAGCGTTTTACTCCAATTCAAAATTTAGAATTCAAAATTTAAAATTCCCTTATGATCACACTCATCATTATTGCAATTACCTGTGGCGCTTCTTTGTTGAGTATGGAGAATCACGATTTGCAGAATAGATACATGTTTAATGCTTATGCCATTTCACACAATCGGGAATGGTGGCGGTTTTTGACGCATGGTTTGTTGCACGCGAATTTTATGCATTTGTTTTTCAATATGTACGCCTTGTATTTGTTTGGAACATTTGTCGAGAATTCATTTAAGTTGGATTTTCTATTTGGAAAAATAAATGGCGAATTGATTTACGTTTTGTTGTATGTAGGTGGATTGGTTGTTTCATCCATTTATTCCTATTTCAAACACAAAGACAATAGTTATTACAATGCACTCGGTGCTTCAGGTGCCGTTTCTGCGGTAATTTATTCTTCCATTCTGCTGAATCCATTATCTAAAATTTACATCATGGCAATTATTGGAATGCCAGCATGGATTTTTGGATTTTTATACCTTGGAATTTCATGGTATTTGGCTAGAAAAAATGTTGGAAATATTGGTCATGATGCTCACTTCTGGGGAGCTGTTTATGGATTTCTTTTACCGATTGCTTTCAAACCTGAACTCCTTTCTGACTTCACACTTTTGATTCGTTCGTATTTCCTGTATGGAGGGATTCCAGGGTAATTGGAAATTCGATGATTTATTGAAGGGGTTTTTGAATATCGAATATTGAATATCCATTTAAGAATATCGAAATAAAATCTGTACAACACTTTGAAATTGGATATTCTACATTCGATATTCCTTTTTTTGCGTGAGGGATAGAAGCGGTTACCCTCCCAACAGAAATGTTGGGACGAGGAGTAAAAGCGTATAGCCCGACCCAACATTTCTGTTGGGGCACGCCCAAGTGAGAAAAGCGATAATTTTTAGTGACAGCAGTAGTCAAGAAAGAGGAAGAGTCTTATCGTAGAATCTTTGGATTTTTGAATCAAATATTTTAAGTAATTTCACTGAGTAATGACTCAAATTCCAGCACAAATACTTTTATTAAACGGGGTAGAAAGAAATTCCGGTGAAGCACTTTTCACTTCTCATAATCGTTCCTTTCGCTATGGCGATGGATTGTTTGAGAGCATGCGATTGGTGAATGGAAAACTTTCATTTGCGCAACGTCATTTGTCGCGATTGATGTTAGGTGTTCAATTGCTTCAAATGCGATTGCCAGATAATTTTGTGACTGTTTCGTTGGAAGAGTGGTGCAGAAGATTGGCAGAGCGAAATAATATTACAGGAGGTGCGCGTGTTCGCCTTACAATTTTTAGGAATGATGGCGGGTATTATCATCCGGAAGTGAATGATGCTTCATGGGTTTTGGAAATGTGGACATTGGACCACAACGAATATGAAATGAATGATAAAGGAATGTCAGTAGAACTTTATCAGGATATCCGAAAACCGATTAACAAACTTTCTTCCTTAAAAACGGCCAATGCGCAATTGTATGTGCTGGCTGCGCTGTATTCAAAACAAATGAATGTTGATGATGCCATATTAATCAATCACAATGGCAATGTAATTGAAGCAACTGGTTCCAATTTGTTTGCGGTGAAAAATGGTGTGTTGTATACAAGTCCACTTTCGGAAGGTTGTGTTGCGGGTGTTATGCGAAGTGTGATCATGGAAATAGCAAAGGAAAATAGAATTGCTGTTTATGAAGTTCCCTTGCCCTTAAGTATCATGTTGAATTCTGATGAAGTGTTTTTGACAAATGCTGTAAGAGGAATTCAATGGATCAGTACCTACAAAGCGAAAAGATATTTCAATAATACGGCTATGAAATTCCAAGAACTCTTAAATAAGCGAGTGACTTCCTAGAAATATTATTTTTGATGTTGGATAGTTGATGGTGGATTGAAAAAAGACAAATCAAATAGCAAACATTTTAGAAGTGAGGAGTTTGATTTTACTTATTCCGCAGTGCTTCTGATTAATTGCGATCTGTACTTCGTGAAAATACTACTCTTCGAAACAAAACCGACATACATTTCATTTTCCACAACCGGCAAATTCCAAGCTCCAGTTTCATCAAATTTTTTCATCACTGCATACATGTCATCTTCAGGCTGAATAATTGCAGCAGGAGGAATCATCAATTGCGCAACGGTCACTTTGTTGTATTGGTCATGACGGAACATAATTTCCCTGATGCGATCGAGAGTAATTATTCCTACAAGTTTTCCCTCCTCATCAATTACCGGAAAAATATTTCGCTGTGATTTGGAAACTGTTTCCACCAATTCTCCCAATGACATGGTGGGAAGAATGGTTTGAAAACCGGTTTCAATTATTTTTCTGACTTTTAGTGTACTGAGAATATTCCTGTCGCGATCTTGTGTGAAAATATGACCTTTCTTCGCCATCTTTTTGGTGTCCATTGAATACGGTTCAAAATATTTTACAATGGAAAATGAGAGTGCTGAAACAATCATCAATGGAATCATCAATTCATAACCACCCGTAATTTCTGCAATGAGAAAAATTCCTGTGAGTGGCGCGTAAAAAATTCCGGCAAGTACACCAGCCATTCCTACAATTGTAAAATTCGCAATGGGCATGGAGGAGATTCCTGTCAATTCTATTCCTTTTGCAAAAACAAATCCAAGATAACCACCGGCAAAAAGCGATGGCGCGAAATTTCCACCATTTCCACCGCCGCCAATTGTTGCAGCAACAGCAAAAACCTTTACGAGCATAATGGCAGCAATGAAAATTAAAAGTGCTAGAGGACTGGTAATAAAACTTTCAAAAAAAGAATGTCTTACCAATAAACCATATTGTCCATCTGCAAGGTTTTTAATTGAGTCATATCCTTCACCGAAAAGAGTAGGGAATAGCCAGATTAAAATACCAAGAACAATTCCTCCAATAATTGCTGAACGCCAAGGATATTTTTTCTTTTTTCTGAAAAACGATTCCACTTTTGGAAATACCCTTGCATAAAAAACACAAAATAATCCGCTCAATGCACCAAGCAAAATGTACCAAGGGATATTTCTATAATCAAACGCTTGTTGAAGTTTGAAGGATAATAAAATGTCATCGCCAAGAATGATTTTTGAACACAATGCACCAGTTGCCGCTGCAATCATCAAAGGTATAAATGCCGAAATGCTGACATCAACAATCAAAACTTCCATTGCAAAAAGCAATCCTGCTACTGGTGCACTGAATGCTGCAGCAATTCCTGCAGCAGCACCACATGCAAGTAAAAGAGTTCTGTCTTTATACGTTAGCTGATATGTTTTTCCAAAATTGGAACCGATAGCAGCTCCTGTTGTAACAATTGGTGACTCCAATCCTGCAGATCCTCCAAATCCAACGGTAAGGGCGCTGCTCACGATATGAGAATACATTTGATCTTTGGGAAGATTGCTGGATTTTTTTGCAATTGAAAAAAGAATATTGGAATTGCCACGTCCCAATTTTCCTTTCAAAAATTTTGTAACAAAAAATACCGTCAGCAGAATACCAATCAGTGGCGTGACAAGGGAAAAAAGATATTGATATTTAAAACCGAAATCGTGTGTAACTGCTAAATGGAAAAGATGCACCAACCATTTGAGCAAAACAGCAGCAAAGCCAGCTGACAGTCCAACAAAAATGCTTGAAAGAATCAGGAATTGTTTCTTGGCAAGCTTGTTATGAAACCATTCAATTGTTCGTTCAACAGGATGAAGGATTTTATTCACAGGCTAAAGGTAGTTACAATTGACAAGGGGCGGGGGATGGGGGACAAGGGACAAGTTTTTTGCTACTAATTCATGGAAGGATCTTCTGGGAAGTTTGCCATTGGGGCGAAAGCTTCTCCCATTTGTTTTACAACTTCGGTCCACATTGCGGATGAATCCACATTGAAAATTATGGCAGGATCAACATTGGCAACAAACCAAGATTTCTCCTTGAGTTCCTTTTCCAATTGTCCCGGTTCCCATCCTGCGTAGCCAATGAAAAAACGAATTTCAGATGAAGTGATTTTTCTATCAGCAATCAACTGTTTTACCTGTTCAAAATTACCGAGCCAGAATAAACCATTGCCGATTGGAAAAGAGCCTTCAATTTTTTCTCCCATTGTATGTATAAAATACAATTGATCGCGCTGTACGGGACCTCCGAAAAAAGAAAATTTATCGAATGCAGGAAAATCAGGAATCGCTTCTGTGATAGTTATGTCGAGTGGCTTGTTGAGAATAAAACCTACAGTACCTTTTTCATTATGTTCTGCAATCAACACCACAGCACGACGAAAATAATCGTCATGCAGAAATGGTTCTGCTATGAGCAATCTACCAGCAACAGGTTTGAGTTTATTCACTGCGAACATAATAGTCAAATTTACGAAAAACGCTTTATAAAGATGAATTGTATAAAGCTTGTATCAAATCATCTCACATTTGAATTGAATGCTTTACTTTTGAGAAAAATATTTTTATGAGCAATTTGAACGAACATATCCGCAGTTTGAGAGAAGATTTTTCTAAAATGAAATTAGATGAGTCCATGGTGAAGACAAATCCATTTGATCAATTCGAAGTTTGGTTTGATGAAGCGGTAACTTCAAATGTGAATGTTCCGAATGCACTTTATCTTTCAACAGCTAATTCAGAAGGACGTCCTTCCGGAAGAATCATGTTGTTGCGGAATTTTCTCAACGGAGGATTTTCTTTTTATACCAATTACAACAGCAGAAAGGGAAAGGAAATTGAAAAAAATCCTTTTGCAAGCATTACATTTTTCTGGCCTGAATTGGAACGCCAAGTTCGCATTGAAGGGAAATTGCAAAAACAAACCATGGAGGATTCAGATGAATATTTCATGAGTCGCCCAAGAGAAAGCCGTATTGGAGCATGGGCATCGGCACAAAGTGAAGTTATTGCAGATAGAAAAGTCTTAGAAGACGTGCTTGAAAATGTGACGAAAAAATTTGAGGATGCAGAAGTGGTGAGACCCGATTGGTGGGGAGGATTTATTTTAATTCCTGACCATATAGAATTTTGGCAAGGACGACCAAGCCGATTGCATGATAGAATATGTTATAAAAAGGATTCGAAAGAAAACTGGAAAATTATTAGACTCGCTCCTTAGTGATTTAATGATTCATGAGTCGAGCAATCAAAAAATATTGGCTTGGGTCTTCCGGAGGGAGTATGGATTACAAATATTCCTCAACAGGAAGTTTTCGAAATAGGATTCCGAAAGTAAATCCTAAAGGCTGTTTTGTTTGGTTTATTATTGTGATAATCACAATTGGAATAATTGCATTATTCGCTTATCGATTCAATCTTAAATAGAAAATCCTGAAATTTTTGAACAAAAAAAAGATCGCTTATTTAGCGATCTTTTTTTTCTAATCTTTTGCTGCAGCTTTTTTTACTGTCTTCTTTGCTGCTGCTTTTTTCTTTGGAGCTGCTGCTTTTTTAGCTGCAACTGCTTTTTTAACTAAAGCTTTACGTGGGCGGGTGTTTCCGTGTGATTTTCTCCAGATTTTCCCTTTACGTGATTTTTTATCGCCTTTTCCCATGATGGATTCTTTTGATTTATTGGTTTGGTTTTACAAATGTACCTAAAAAAAAGAATTTTCGATTATCAATTACCGATTACCAAGGAAAATGAGGATAGGGGAGTGCTTCCAAATTGGTAATCCGTAATTCTCATTCCGAAATGCCTCTTGCTTTTTTGAATTCACTTTCAAGAAGATCAGAACTTCTAACGGATTCCTTTACCCAATCGAGTTTAATGTCGAGCATTTCCGATTCGCTCAATTTCCAGTTTACATTGGAAGCTTTGAGATTTTTCATGGTTTCATACATACAAATAGCAGCGGAAACTGAAATGTTGAAACTTTCAGTAAATCCCGACATTGGGATTTTTACAAATTCATCGGCTTCATTCATAATCGTATCAGAAAGTCCGTCGATTTCTGTACCGAAAAACAAGGCAACTTTCCCTTTTGTCAAATCCAGTTCACTGATTAAACAGTCGTTCTTGTGAGGTGTTGTGGCAACAATACGATAGCCTTTTTTCCTTAATGCTTGAATACAGGAAAGAGAATTGTTTTCAGATTTGGAATGACGTGTTAATGTCAACCATTGATGCGAGCCAAGTGAAATGTCGGTGCTGGGATTGTATTTATTTACATTTTCAATAATGTGAACGTCTTGAACGCCAAAACATTCAGCACTGCGCAACACAGCACTTGCATTGTGCGGTTGGAAAACATCTTCTACAACAACGGTTAGGTAACGAGATCGCAATTGAATGATGTTTTCAAATTTCTGCATCCTTTGTTCGGTAGCAAAACCTGAAAGATATTCGTAAAGTTCTTTTTTGTAATTATCCATTTTGCTTTTCAGAATCGAGCGTTTGATAATGCCATGAGATTGCACATGCGGAACAACATTCTTGCTGCAACGTTTGCATCCCATTCATCATTTTCACCTGGAGCAACTTCATTTAAATCGATAGCGATAATTTTCTTTCCCGATTTTGCGATTTCCTGAATGAGAAATGCCATTTGTTCAAATTCAAATCCTCCTGCAACAGGTGTTCCTGTATTCGGACAAAGTTTAGGATCAAGGCCATCGATATCGAAACTGATGTAAACGTTCTCCGGTAATTCAGCAATTATTTCTTTCACTTGTTGCGACCATGTTTTTCCCTCGTATTGCGATTGTTTCAAATCACGATCGAAAAAAGTTTTGATGCGGCCATTGCTGTTTTGAATCAATTCAACTTCTTGCTGACAAAAATCGCGAATACCAACTTGCACCAATTTGCTCACCTGAGGTATTGTAAGCGCGTTATACATGATTGAAGCATGTGAATAGGTGAATCCTTCAAAAGCGGCTCTTAAGTCTGCATGCGCATCAATTTGAAGTATTCCGAACGAAGGATGTTTTTCAGCGAGCGCTTGCATCAATCCAAAAGGTGTGCTGTGATCGCCTCCGAGTAGCGCTACAAGTTTTCCCTTGTTCATCCATTCGAGGCAACGATTTTTCACCCAAACGTTGAGCCAATCAGAACCTTCATTGACCATGTTCTGAATTTTTCCAGTGACAGAATCTTTTTTCGGATCAACACCATTTGTAATGGCTTTGATATAAACTTTGGCTTCGATGCGCAACATTTCTGCACGCGAAATAATTTCATCAGAAATTTCTTCCATTGCAATGCCGAGTTTCCAAGCATCCTTGATCGCAGGTTCGAATAAATCGACTTGGAAGGATGCATTAAAAATGGCTTCCGGTCCTTTTGCTGTTCCATCGCTATAGGAAACGGTAACATCCCACGGAACAGGAATGATTACAATTTCCGCTTCTTCACAGGAAAATGGAAGTCCGTAAATATTTGCATTGGGATCACCGAGATTATTCGGATCGAATGATTTTATTTTTTCAGATTTACTCATGGTTAAAAAAAATAGTTGGAATTTGAAAGTTTTTTTTTCTTGGGTATTTATTGGGTTCTATATTCAGATTCTGGTTCGTGGAATTTCAAACCGTTGTCTTTATTTTCTTCCAAATATTTCATTAAAGAACTTAGCATTCTGCTAATTGTTGCCGCATCAGTGATAAGTTTATTGGAATTCTCGATGGAAATATATTCCAAATCGGAAGCAACATACAATTGAGCTCTTAGTTCTGCTGAAGATGCTTTTGCAATATTTAAGAAATGAATAAATTCTTGTACACCCTTTCTTTCAAATCCCTCAGCTATATTAGAAAGGATAGAAATGCTCGACCTACGTATCTGATCTACCAATGCAAAATCACGAACAAACGGCTGTAAAAGCGTAGCTTGATAAACAAGTTTGTTCAATTCACGGGCCTTTTGCCATGCAATAATATCTTCAAATCGATTAATCTTTCCCATATATTTTTCAAATCTCAATTCTCAAATTCCAAATCTCAAATTCCAAATTTCAAATTCAAAATTTCAACCTTTCAAATTCCAACCTTTCAACCTTTCAAATTTCAACCTTTCAACCTTCCAACCTTTCAACCTTTCAACTTTCCAACCTTTCAACTTTCCAACTTTCCAACTTTCAACTCATTCCAATGGCAAAGTTAATAAAGCCTGAGTTGCCACAATGAAAAAACCCTTCCGTAGAGTAGGAAGGGTTTTAATCACGAATGATCGTGAATAGAAATACTATTTGTTTACTGTAGCAGCAAGTTCAGAACCAGCTTTGAATTTTGCAACTTTTTTCGCTTTGATTTGGATTGCTTTTCCAGTTTGTGGATTGCGTCCTGTGCGAGCTGCACGTTTTGTAACAGCAAATGTTCCGAATCCAACGAGAGAAACTTTATCGCCTTTTTTAAGCGTTTTGCTAATAGAACCGATTGTTGCATCTAGTGCACGACCAGCATCTGCTTTAGAGATTTTTGCTTCGTTTGCGATTGATTCGATAAGTTCTGCTTTGTTCATTTTGTATAGGTTTTAATTGGTGAATGTTTTTGTGTTCAAAGCAAATATAGTCGGAAACCTATACCAGACAAGGCTTTCAGCAATTATTTCCTATGATTTGTTCATAAGAAATGCATTTATGTTAATAAAAGTCAATAATTTCCTTTATTTATAAGGGTTTCAAGAGCTTGATGGACTGGCTGAATTTATTTCAGACAATCACCTTCTTGAAATTTAAAGCCGCGAAGAAATTCTGCAGCTGTGATTTTCTTTTTTCCGGGTGCTTGAATTTCCAAAATTTCAATCACTCCATCTGGCACTGCAATGTCCAATTTGTCAATGATGGTTCCTGGTTTTAAATTCTGATTTCCAGGAATTAATTTTGATTTGAAAAATTTCAATAAAATAATTTCTCCTGATTGTCTGTGCAATTCTGTCCACGCTGCGGGATACGGACTGAGCCCACGAATGTGATTGTGGATTTTATTTCCTGACCATTCCCAATTTATTTTGCAATCATCACGAAATATTTTCGGAGCGGATTTAATTTCTTCGCCGAGTTTTACCAATGAAGATTGCGGGATTTGAGGAACATCTCCTGCTGCAATTGCATCCACCGTTTTGGCAACAAGATTTGCTCCCACATGCATCATGCGATCGTGAATTTCTCCAGCAGTTTCATTTTCACCGATCGGAATTTCTTCTTGAAAAATAATATTACCTGTGTCAATTTCCTGTTGCAGAAAAAATGTGGTTACACCTGTTTTTGTTTCACCGTTCATCACAGCGCGATTGATAGGAGCTGCACCGCGATATTGTGGAAGCAAGGAACCGTGCAAATTAAATGTTCCAAGTTTTGGGAATTTCCAAACCACTTCCGGCAACATTCTGAAAGCAACAACAATTTGTAAATCGGGAGCGAAAGATTGGAGTTGATCCAGAAACTCTTGTGACTTTAATTTTTCGGGTTGAAGAACTGGGATATTGTTTTGGATAGCAAATTGTTTGACTTCGCTTTCTTGTAATTTTTGTCCGCGTCCAGCAGGTTTGTCAGGAACTGTTACAACTGCGACGACGTTGTATTTTTCTTTCACCAGTTTCTCCAATGAAGCCACGGCGAATTCGGGTGTTCCCATGAAAATTATTCGGATTGTGTTTGGGTTTTTCATTGGGAACTTCAGATTTATTTATTGCCAATTTGGTAATTGCCAATTTCCAAATTGTTTTTTTTGCGTGAGGGATAGAAGTGGTTACCCTCCCAACAGAAATGTTGGGACGAGGAGTAAAAGCGGATAGCCCGATCCCCACAATTCTGTGGGGAGCACGCCCAAACTCTTCAAATTCAAATCTTCAAATTTCGAATTTTCGAATTCAATTAAATTATCTTTTCTTAATGTCAACTACATGCACAGTTTGTCCTGCCATGCAAATTGATAAACGATCTTGTGGCACGTATTTTATCCAAACCAACAAGCTGTCAACTTGATAACCTGGAGCCCAATCGTCCAATTCGAGTTTTTTATTTGCGCTGTCTTGCAAAGCAATCATCCATTTGCAACCATCCAATTGAACATCGGTTACAAAACCTTTTACATAGCCTTGCGCTGCGTAATTGATTGAAGGATCAGCTGTGTCCTTGATAATATTTTTTACATGATGACATGAAAAAATAATCATCGGAATTGAGAAGAGCATTACAATTGTTAGGAGCTTTTTCATGATAAGGTTCTTTGTACAAAAGTAAGTGATTTGTGGGAATTTTGAATTTTGAATTCCAAATTTTGAATTGGATTAAATTTAGAATTAAGCATTCAAAATGCAGAATTATTCCACGTAAACAACTAATCCTTTCAGGTATTCTCCTTCAGGATGGAAAATGTTTACTGGATGATCGGGCGGTTGTGTTAAGTGATGCATGACACGAACATTTCTTCTTGCCACAATTGCCGCTGACATAACCGTATCGAAAAACAAACGACGATCGACCACTTGCGAGCAAGAAAACGTAAACAACATTCCACCTGGACGAATAATTTTTATTGCCTCTGCATTTAAACGTTTGTAACCCATCACCGCATTGTGTTTTGAACTGACGTGTTTTGCAAATGCTGGTGGATCAAGAATGATCATATCATACGTTTCATTTTTGTCTTTCAGAAAATCAAACGTATCCATTGCAAAGGATGTGTGATTTTTTATTCCGTTCAATTCGATATTCTGATCGGTGAGTGCCATTGCTTTTTTGGAAGAATCAACACTGTGCACTTCTGTTGCGCCAGCAAGTCCAGCGTAAACCGAAAATCCACCTGTATAACAGAATGTATTACAAACTTTTTTTCCTGCAGCGTATTTTGCAACCAATGCACGATTGTCGCGTTGATCCACAAAAAATCCTGTTTTCTGACCCGTTTCCCAATCTACAAAAAAACGTTTTCCATTTTCCAAAACTTCACCCACACCTTGTGATTCTCCGAAGATGTACCCGTTCGGAACTTCAGGTCCTTCATTGCGGTATAGCGCTTCATTGCTTTTGTCGTAAACCGCTTTCAATCGATCGCCAAGCACTTCTTTTAATGCATTGGCAATTTCAATGCGTTGCACATGCATACCAATGGAATGTGCTTGCAAAACGGCAACACCATTATAGAAATCAATAATCAATCCCGGCATTCCATCACCTTCTGCATATACCAAACGAAAAACATTTGTATCCGCTTTTTCAGCGATGCCGATATTTTTTCGATACGCGTATGCCTTGCGAATTTTCTCTTTCCAAAATTCAACTCCAGGATTTATTTGTTCGAATGAAAAAATACGAACAGCAATGGTTCCGTCCTGAATATGGCCAGTTCCGAGATATTCATCCTGATTGGAATACACATCTACGATATCACCTTCAGTGACGGGTCCTTTTATTTTTTTGATTGCGCCTGAAAACACCCAAGGATGAAAGCGGCGAAGCGATTGATCTTTTCCGGAAGAGAGGATTACTTTTGAACGTTCTGTTGCCATGGGGGCAAAGGTAATGTGCTGATGTGCTGATATGCTAATGTGCTGATGATTTATTTTATTTATTATTCCTTGAAAAAATACTTTTGTTGATTGGGAGCGCGTCTCTTGTTCAATGAAGTTCCCACCGTTCCGGCTTTCCCTATTGCAAGGCAAAGCGGTCAATCCGGGCTATTCAAGTTTCTTTTGTGCAGTAAATTTTCTTTGCTCGCTCATGCGACCCGTGATTTCTCTTAAGAAGATGTTATGCGGTAAGATGAATCTTTGCCTTGATTTTTTCCACACCATTGATTGAAATGGCAATGAAATGAGTGCCAGGATAATGTTTTCTAGTGGTAAAATCCTTGAATCGATGCGTGCGTTTGAAAACAGTAGTACCCGATTCAAAATGTTTGGAACTCAACTGAAAAACCTTTTTGGAATGCTTTCCATTGTTTTTCAAAAAGTAAATAACATATTCCAAACGTAATTGTTGGGATTTTTTAGAGACATTATTTAATTCAAGGGAAAATTCCAGTGTGTCCCCAATTTTCAGTTTTGAATTTTGAAATTTGAGTTTTGTAATATCCGCATTGGCATTTTTTGAAAAACCAAAAATTCCCAGTGCTTCCGAGTTGCCCTGTTTGAGAAGCGTGCGGCATGCATGGCGAAGTAATTTGTCTGTTTCCTGTGATTTGCCAATCCATCGTTTTGCAGTTTTCAAAACCAAAAGAGGATGGTCTTTTGTAATGTCGTTCAAATTATTGGCAACACTTCTTCTCACATATTCACTCGAATCATTTTTAAGCAGCTCAAGAATTTCCAAAACATTTTTTGGGTCTTTTTTGAATTGAGGAAGAGGAGTTGCCCAAGGCAAACGCGGCCGAATTCCTTCAGAACACAAGCGACGCACGTGCTCGTTGGAATGTTTGGTCCATTTTTTAATTTGTTGTAATACAATTGCCTGTTCTTTTGAAACGAGTGGACGAATGGCAAATTCTCCAGTAGAATATTGTGTGAGAATTTCCAGCGCTTCAAGTGAAATTTCAACATCGGAGTGACCGAATTGTTCAATGAAATCAGGGAATACCAATGCGCCTAATCCGCGGAATGCTGGCGCAACTTTTAAAATAATTCCAATTTGTTTTCGGTAAGGGTAGGGAAGAAACTCATTGATCGACGATGAAATAAATCGAATGCGCTGCTTCAATTCTTTTTGACTCCAGTTATTATCAATGATGTTTTTCTGGAATGCCCCTTCATTAAAATTAGCATCTGCTTTTTTTAGGGCTTTTGCAATGAGACAAACAAAATCCGCATTCAAGATATTCTTGAGCGGCTCTGGTTTTTGAGTAATGAATTTTCTGTCGTTTTTCATTGCGCCGAATAACGGATATTCAATTCCAAAAATCAAAAGGCTATTCTGCCGGCAAATCCTTTACATCAACCTTTATTGAAGAGCCTTTAATGGCTATGGTAATTGTACCAACTCTATCGCTAGAAAAAGTTGCAGACGATTTTGGGGAACAAGTGATTTTTCCGGAAATATTTTTCAATTGTCCTGCTTTGCTGCGAACTGTTCCCTCAATATCCATGTCAATTCCTTTGAGTGCAACTGCGGTTTTAATGGAGTCAAGTTGATGTTGAGTTGTATTGCTGGTAATGATAATTTCAATTTTCCCTTTGCCTGCATTTGCTGCATGAGCGGGTTGCGTTAGAAAAAATACGCTGACGAAAAGTAAAAGTGTTGAAAATAATTTGGCAGATTTCATGTGTTTGTTTTTTTAGGTTTGGGTATATGAACGGAAGCAAAAAGGTACGGAGTTTTCTCAGTGAAAAATGATTTGGATAGAAAATATTACGCTTTTGTCAACTGGTGATTTGTATTGAACTTTATTTTTCCATTATCCAATAATTGTCTGACAATGAATGTAATTTCTTCGACGTTCGTTTCAGGAAATGATTCAGCTATTTCTCCGGCTTTTTTTGGTGCAGCCGTTAGTAATTCCAGAATTTGTTTAGCCGTTTCTTCGCGATTTAATTTTTTATTCTTGTCCAATTTTTTCCTACACACATCACATTTCCCACAATCTGCAGCATTTTCTTCTCCGAAGTAGGAGAGGAGCACAGCTTGTCTGCAAAGTTTTTCATCGGTTATAAAATCAATCATTGCCTTAATTCGCAGTGACGCTATTTTCTTTCTTTCAATAAGATGTTCGGGAGAAATGTAAAGCGTTTTCGCATCTACGCGAGCCAATAGAAACGTAAAAAGCGGTCGGTCGTTTTGCGGAATGTAATTCAACAAATCTTTTTTCTCAAGATCTTTCAGAATGGAAATGACTTCCGCTTCCGATTTATTTACTCTTCTGGCAATGTCTTTTTCATTTATGCGAATGTACTCGTCGAACAGTCCAGCGTACATGCGTAAAAGAGTTTTGATAAATTCCTCCAATGAAGGATTACCAACTTGGAAATTATAAAGTGTTTCATTGCTTGCAAACATTTTCAATCGTGCAGGCGTAAAAACGGCATCACCAACTGCTATGTAACCTTCCTTCTCCAAAAATTTCAAACTGTTGAAAACCTTTACCGTTTCCAATTTGTAAGTCTTGCACAATCTCTCCT
>CAIQQJ010000121.1 GCA_903873905.1 uncultured Flavobacteriales bacterium | reverse complement strand
GATTGCAGCGGTTGCCATGCAAAAGCGGAAAGCAGGTGAAGTGTTTCTAGAACAAGACGATGACGTGCTTCAAAAAAATAAAAAATATTTTCTACAAATTATCATCAGCATGCCATTCCGCGAAGGAACTTGCTGTTTCGTCCAAACGAATAGTGTGAAGTTTTAAATGTTTAGGAATTTTCTCCAAAAGTATATGCTGAAAATATCCTAAAAGCATTTCACATGTTGGCGCAAATGGAACATAAATTATTCTGTTTGCCTTTTCATCCAATCCGATTTTCGTCTTATCACTTTCATTTAATACCAAGGCGTGATCAAAATGCTGAACAATATTTTCATGCACTATTTTTTTTAGATCAGAAAAATCCATCACCATTCCATTTTTGGGATCGGTAGAATCGTTAATTGGTTTTCCGGAAATGGTAATGAAAAGAAAATAACTGTGTCCATGAATATTTTTGCAAGGACCATCATGCCCGGTAAGCGCATGGGCCATTTCAAAATTGAATTTTTTTGTCACTCGAATTGTTGGTAGCCTGAATTCCATGATAACTGATTTTTATGCACGTAAAATTACATTTAATGAACACGTAAAAATGACCTAAGACACTATTCATAAAGATTTTAATCAGAAGAATATCCAGTGAATGTTGGAATATTTGTGCGTTACTGCGTCACTTCATTCGAATTGCATTATAAAATCTTCTAAAATATACTCTATGAAATCACTTAAAGGATCCAAAACAGAAATCAATTTGTTGAAGGCATTTGCAGGTGAATGCCAAGCACGTACTCGTTATGATTTTTTTGCAAGTCAGGCAAGAAAAGACGGGTTGGAACAAATTGCAGCCATTTTTGCTGAGACCGCACTCAATGAAAAAGAACATGCGAAAAAGTTTTTCCAATTTTTAGAAGGTGGTCCGCTTGAAATTATTGCCCAATATCCTGCAGGTAAGATTGGCACCAGCGAAGAAAATCTGAAAGCCGCTGCTGAAGGAGAAACGGAGGAATTCACAATTCTCTATCCTGAATTTGCACGCATTGCTGAAGAAGAGGGTTACCGTGAGGTTGCAAGTGCATTCAAATTGATTGCAAAAATTGAGAAAGCCCATGCGGCTCAATATGAAAAGCTTCATAAAAATCTACAAGAAGGAAAAGTATTCAAGCGCGATGGCGTTGTAGTGTGGAAATGCCGCAATTGTGGACACTTGCATGAAGGCAAAAATGCACCTGAAACATGTCCAGCATGCTTACATCCACAGGCTTTCTTTGAAATTTCGGTGGGGATTTTTTAGCTAAGAAATTCACTATTGGTTACCTAAAACTCGATTTGCTAAGGTGTATCGTATTTGTATCTTTGCGCTCCCTCAGGAGAGGTGGCAGAGTGGCCGAACGCGCACGCTTGGAAAGTGTGTTTACGGAAACGTAACGTGGGTTCGAATCCCACCCTCTCCGCAAGAAACCCGTCACTGCTAAATGCATTGATGGGTTTTTCAATTTTGTATTCAGGATATAGGTAATTTTGCATCATTATTCTTTGCTCCATCCGCCAAACAATTTTTTCTGAGCTATTGAATCTGTTTTTTAAAAAATTTCCCTTCATTTCTAAAGCCTTTGTTTCTCAAATAACATTGGCAAAAGAAGAACGTCCGATCACTAACCGCCAAACAATAGATCATGGATAATTTCAACCACCTGTCTCCAGAGGAGAACCTACAAATCGAAACGCTTTACCAAGATTACCTGCTCAATCCTAATTCAGTTGATGATAACTGGAGAGTTTTTTTTGAAGGTTATGAATTCGCACAACTTAATCCACCTTCAGTTTCTCCTTCCGACATTTCTTCTCCTGAAACAAATTTCCAAAAGGAATTCAAGGTTGTTAACCTCATCAATGGTTATCGTAATCGTGGACATCTTTTTACCAAGACAAATCCCGTTCGTGAACGCCGACAATATTTGCCGACACTTGCCTTGGAAAATTTCGGGCTGAACAATTCCGATTTGGAATCTGTTTTCCAAGCAGGATCTCTTATCGGTATTGGCGCTGCGAAATTGAAGGACATTATCGCCTATTTGTTATTGACGTATTGTGAAAGTGTTGGAGCGGAATATAAATACATCCGCACACCTGAGGTGGTGGATTGGCTCGAGCAGAAGATGGAACGAGCACACAATTCAAAAACATTTTCAGTTGAAGAGAAAAAACGTATTCTGAAAAAAGTAAATGAGGCTGTTGCATTTGAAAGTTTTATCCATACAAAATTTGTTGGACAGAAAAGTTTTTCATTGGAAGGTTGTGAGGCATTGATTCCTGCACTGGATGCAGTAATTGAATTTGGTGCGGAACTTGGCATAAAAGAATTTGTTATTGGAATGGCACATCGTGGACGATTGAATGTGCTCGCCAATATTCTTGGCAAATCATATGAAGAAATTTTTACTGAGTTCGAAGGATTGGATTACAATGAAATTGATTTTTCAGGAGATGTAAAATATCATTTGGGATATTCAAGTGAAATAAAAACTGCGAATGGAAAAGAGGTTCACCTGAGTGTTGCTCCAAACCCTTCTCACCTCGAAGCGGTTGATCCGGTTGTGCAGGGAATTGTTCGTTCGAGGATTGACAATTTGCCCAATGGAAATGAAAAACTTGTTGCACCAATTCTAATTCATGGCGATGCTGCAATTGCAGGCCAAGGAGTTGTTTACGAAGTCATCCAGATGTCACAACTGAATGGATTTAAAACAGGCGGAACGATTCATCTTGTCATCAACAACCAAATTGGATTTACAACCAATTATCTTGATGGGCGTTCATCAACTTATTGCACCGATGTTGCGAAAGTAACTTTGTCTCCTGTTTTTCATGTCAATGGTGATGATGTGGAAGCGTTGATTTACACGATTCAACTCGCCATGGAATTCCGACAAACTTTTCACCGCGATGTTTTCATTGACATTCTTGCTTATAGAAAATATGGACACAATGAGAATGATGAACCGCGTTTTACCCAACCTTTGCTTTACAAACTGATTGCTGCGCATCCGAATCTGAAAGAAATCTACACAAAGAAATTGCTAGGACAAAAAGCAATTGATTTGGATTACGTCAAGGCAATGGAATTGGAATTCAAAACGCAACTTCAGAAAAATTTGGATCAGGCAAAACAAGCCACAATTGCCGCAACTATTTCTCCACCAGAATATCACAAAGGAACCTGGAAAGGATTGCGATTTGCCAATGAAAATGATTTTGAAAATTCTCCTGAAACGGGCGTTGCAAAAAATATTTTAACTGAAATTGGTGATAAAATATCCGATTTACCAAGTGGAAAAAAGTTTTTCGATAAAACAGTAAAATTATTTGCGGATCGAAAATTGATGATTCAAAATGGCGAAAAAATAAATTGGGCCGTGGGGGAATTATTGGCCTATGGAACATTGCTCCATGAAGGTTTTCCAATTTGGTTTTCCGGACAGGATGTTGAACGCGGAACTTTTTCTCATCGACATGCCGTAATTCCCGTTGAGAACAGTGAAGAACATTACACTCCACTCAATAATATTAAAACACAACAAGCGCCACTGTATATCTACAATAGTTTGTTGAGCGAATATGCAGTTCTCGGATTTGAATATGGATATGCCATTTCCTCACCGAACACATTGGTAATTTGGGAAGCGCAATTCGGAGATTTCGGAAATGGTGCACAAGTGATGATAGATCAATATTTGAGCAGCGCAGAAGATAAATGGAAACAAATGGCAGGAATTGTTTTGTTGTTGCCGCATGGTTATGAAGGACAAGGCGCGGAACATTCCAGTGCAAGGTTGGAACGCTATTTACAATTGTGCGCAGAAAAAAACATGCAAGTGGTCAATTGTACAACACCAGCCAACTTTTTCCATGTAATGAGAAGACAATTGAAAAGAGAATTCAGAAAACCTTTGATTGTTTTAACTCCGAAAAGTTTGCTGCGTCATCCACGCTGTGTTTCTAGGTTGGATGATTTTTCACAAGGAAATTTCCAAGAAATCATTGACGATTCTACAAGTGATATTTCCAAAATAACACGACTTGTTTTTTGTTCAGGGAAATTCTATTACGATTTGCTTGCACAGAAGGAAAAGGAAAATAATTCTACCATTGCATTAATTCGTCTCGAGCAAATCTATCCTTTCCCACAAAAACAATTTGAAACCCTTATTTCAAAATACAAAAACGCATCTGAAATTTTCTGGGCACAAGAAGAGCCGGAAAATATGGGCGCTTGGGAATTTTTGTTGAGGACCGTGAAAAACATTTCCTTGAAACTCATTTCGCGTAAGGAAAGTGCGAGTGCAGCTACTGGCTCACATCATGCACATGATCGGGAACAATTGGAATTGATTGAAAAGGTTTTTGGGGAATAAAAACTAAGACTTAAAAACTCCTTATACATAATTGCAAACAGGTCGCGCCTCTGGTGCTCAGATTATTTGTGTGAATGTCTTTAGCGCCGTAAGTGCGCCCTGATTGCAATAAATATCCAGACAGAATCCATTGAGCGCTGCTTGTGCGACCTGTTTTTGAGTTTTATTTTTGATTTGGACTTATTTGTTTACAGAGATTAACTTACACCATATAAGGTTAACATCGTCGACATTCATCAATATTGTGATAATAAATCAAAAACGGAGCACCCCACTTAATGAAACAGATCAAATGACTAGTCGTTTGATCGTTTGGTGATAGTGTAGCTGAAAAATGAAAGGGCTCTGCTCCCATTGGCGATATTCTAGCTAATAAATGAAAGGTCGTATGTTCATCTGGTGTTTTCTTTGCTGCAAAACAACACGGCATTGCAGCCAATTGATGAATGGATGCTATTGGAATAAATTGGCTTTTACCTAAGCGGCCTTTCTATAAGCGATAACTTGCCACTGAATACTATTGTCTTGCCGATTGAGGAATGCAGATTTCTAAAAATGAACTTTCCACAGAAATCAAAAAATTATCAACAGGAAATTATGGGAGGGATAAAAAAAAGTCCCACCGAAGCGGGACTCAAGG
>CAIQQJ010000120.1 GCA_903873905.1 uncultured Flavobacteriales bacterium | reverse complement strand
TCAGGGCTAAGGAAGTTTCTTCAGCGCAATTTATTTTTTCTTACTCTTGCTAACAGCCACTTTTTTGCGAATAACTTTCTTCGCAAGCTTCACGGTTTTTTTCGGAGCTTTTTTCTTGGCCACATTCGAATGCAACACTAAGGTCTTCTTTCCATAATCAATTACCGCGTTGAATTGTTCCAGCATATCGCTTCCAACAACAGCATCAATCGGTTTCAACCCAATTACCTGATACGTCTGATTCACATGGCTTAAATCCAGCACCACTCCATCATAATCCAATACATCCAATTTACCAATGGAGAATTTTTTGATTTTCACCACATGGCTTTGCATGGAAGCAGTTCCCAGTCCTGTTGACAAACGATCCTGCTCGGTGAGTTTTTCCTTCTTAAGAAAATGACTGATTCTATCTTTATCAAAAACGGTTTTCGAAGCACCTGTATCGATGATTGCGTTCGCAACCTTGCCATTGATTTTTATTTTTACTTGCAAATGAAAACCATCGCCTTCAATATTCAGTAAATGGATTGGGATTTTGATCATCATTGGGAACAAGGATTTAAAATTAAAATACTTACTAAAAAGAATAAAAAAGAGTTAAGTCAGGAAAGTACCCTGATCTTAACTCTTAATCATTCATTCTTAATCATTAATTAATTACTTGTCAGGCTGAGTGTTTTTGTCAAAGAAAATCTCCATGGAATCTGGGAACTTCCTTTGGCAAAAATGTATCAAAGCCTAAGCGATAAGTTTCATTCCGTCAAGAACGGCCATTACTTCCTTCACTGATTTCGCAGAATCCTCGAGTAATTGTTTCTCTTCAGCATTCAACTTCAATTCAATGATTTTTTCAATTCCGTTTTTGCCAAGGACAACTGGAACTCCAAGATAAATATCATTCATTCCGTATTCGCCTTTTAACAAAGCGCAAACTGGGAAAATTCTTTTTTGATCGCGAACAATGGCTTCCACCATTTGTGCAGCTGCTGCACCAGGAGCATACCAAGCTGATGTGCCAAGAAGATTTACAATTTCTCCACCGCCTTTTTTCGTGCGATCAATAATTGCATCCAGTTTTTCCTTTGAAATCAATTCTGTTACTGGAATTCCACCAACAGTTGTGTAACGTGGAAGTGGCACCATGGTGTCGCCATGTCCGCCCATCAATACAGCTTGAATATCTTTTGGAGAACAATTTAATTCTTCAGCAAGGAAAGCGCGATAACGTGCAGTGTCAAGAATTCCTGCCATTCCGAATACGCGGCTTGAATCAATTTTCGCTGTGAGGTATGCGCAATATGTCATTACATCAAGCGGATTTGAAACGATGATGATGATTGCGTTCGGAGAATATTTTACAATATTTTCTGTTACCGATTTTACGATAGAAGCGTTGGTAGAAATTAAATCATCGCGGCTCATGCCTGGTTTGCGTGGAAGACCAGATGTGATCACAACAACATCAGAATTTGCTGTTTTGGAATAATCGTTGGTCGAACCTTTAACGCGTGTGTCGTAAAGATTGATTGGAGAAGTTTGCCAGATATCCAGCGCTTTTCCTTCAGCAAAATTCGGCTTGATATCAACAAGCACGAGTTCATTGCAAAGCTCTTTTTGTGCGATTACATCAGCGCAAGTTGCACCAACATTTCCCGCGCCTACTACAGTGACTTTCATAATTATTTTTTTTATCGGTTGAGTAAAAATTTCTTTCAGCTCAAAATTAGAAATTGCATGGAATCAAATGGATTTTTTTTCTTTTTTTTTACCTGCTTTTCATCATACTATGAACGCACAGTGACCTATGGCATGGTTTTTACCACCACTTGTATAAATCGACGGTGCCATTGAACCATTAACTTTACCTTTGAAAATCATGAATTATCCCCGCATCCCCTTTATTGCGATAATATCGTTTGTTTTCCTCGTGGATGCAGGATCCTTGAACGCACAAAATCCAACGAATCAAGATTGTCTGGATGCAATTCCCATTTGTCAGAATGTTTATTCAACTACCGCCTCCTATGTGGGTGAAGGGAATTACCCAAACGAAATCAATAGTAATATTTCCTGTCTGGGCTCTGGTGAATTGAATGATGTGTGGTACACCTTTACCGTGCAACAAAGCGGAACACTTAATTTCCTCATCACTCCGAACAACATGAATGATGATTATGATTGGGCTGTTTTTAATCTGACCAACAACAACTGTAGTGATATTTTTACGAATCCTGGTCTTCAGGTAAGTTGTAATTTTTCTGCTGACCCTGGTAATACAGGACCGAATGGCGGATCTACTTCAACATCACAAAACGCTTCTGGTACACCCTTTAATCAAGTTGTTCCCGTAATTGTCGGACAAACTTATGTGGTGAATGTCAGTAATTATTCCTCCACACAAAATGGCTACACCATAAATTTTGGTGCATCCACAGCCGTAATTTTTGATCAGACTCCGCCACAAATTCTTACCGTAACAAATCCAGGGTGTGGTGGAAATACACTGACAGTAACTTTCTCTGAAAATATTTTGTGCAACACCGTTCAGAATTCTGATTTTTCTTTCACAGGCCCTGGTGGTCCATACACAGTTACAAATGTCACTTCTGCTGCCTGTGCTGCAGGTGCGCAATATGACAACCAATTCACATTGACTATTTCGCCTGCCATTACAAGCGCGGGAACTTACACTGCCAACCTTGTTGGACCAGTAACGGATCTTTGCGGAAACATTGCAATTTTTCCAGCACAACTTCCCTTTACCGTTGGAACTTTTACTTGGACAAATAGTTCCATTCCTGCAAGTTGTAATTCAAGCACAGGAACTGCAACGGTTACACCATCAGGAAGCGGTCCGTATACTTACACTTGGAATCCCAACGTAAGCAGCACAAATTCTGCGAGTGGACTTGTTGCAGGTGTTTATACAGTGACTGTAGTTCAACAATCAAATGGTTGCACCGCCATCGATACAATTCATGTTAATTCGACAAATACATTGAATGTTGCCACTTCGGGAGACACTACAATTTGTCCTGGAGGAACAACAACTTTAACTGCAATAATTTCAGGAGGAAATGCCCCTTTCATTTATACATGGAGCAATAGTTTGCCGAATTCAGCAAGCGTGAATGTTTCACCTGCTGCTTCAACAACTTATACCTTGAATGTTTCTGATGCCGCGGGATGTTTGGCAGGGCCCTTGTTATTTACAGTTACAATTGCTGGTCCCGTTTCTGTTACCGCATCTGGTGCAAGTCCAATTTGTGTTGGAGGTGGAACCACACTTACTGCTGTTGGGGCTGGTGGTGAAGGAACTTTCACTTATAATTGGATGCCAGGAAATATCAATGGAGGAACAGTGACTGTCACACCAGCCATTACAACAACATACACCGTAACAGCAAGCGACGGTTGCGGACAAACATCAACACAAGCGATTACCATTGTTGTAAATCAAGTTCCAATAGTATTGTTTTCTGCCGATACAACTCATGGTTGCACTCCCTTATTGGTTCATTTTACATTGGATACAACAGGATTTGGAAATGCAGTTTTTCTTTGGAATTTTGATGACAATGGAGCCACTTCCAGCAACTCGAATCCAACCCACAGTTTTATTACTCCCGGTTGCCATGATATTAGTTTGACAGTTACCGTTCCTCCGGGCTGCAGTGTTACAAAAATTGATTCCTGTTTAATTAACACAATGGCTCAACCAATTGCTGCATTTACAGCATCCCCAAGTTTTACAAGCATTCTACATCCTACCATTTATTTTAATAATAATTCTTCCAACGCAACAATTTGGTATTGGAATTATGGTGACACAACAAGCAGTATTAATTATGAAGAATCTCACACGTATCAAACACCAGGAACTTACCCTGTTTATTTAATTGCCACAAATGATTCAGGATGTACCGATACGGCTTGGGAAAATATTATTGTAAATGATTATCACACATTTTTTATTCCAACAGCTTTTACACCAAATAACAATGGGCTCAATGATATTTTCATTCCTGTTTTCACAAATATTCTTTCTGTTGATTATCGTTTTTTGATTTTTGATCGCTGGGGAAATTTGATTTTTGAATCAAATGATCCAAATTTAGGATGGAATGGACAATGGAAAAATTCCGGAAAATTGGTTGAGCAAGATGTCTATGTCTACACCATTGATTACACCGATAACATGTATGAAAAGCATAGGCTAATCGGTCATGTTACACTCCTACGTTGATTTTCGGATTTTTCTTGCATTCTTAAAAACGCTGGTTTTTATTTGATTTTGCAATGGGATTTCAAATCAAATTTCTATTGGATCATTTGACTTTCTCAAGCTGAATATTTGTTTGCTCAAAAAATATTTTTGAAAAAACAATTCGCAATAATTGTCGGCACCATTATTTTCTCTATGATTACCTAAAGAGAACCCAATTTCTTGTTCATTGTTAGAGCTCGTTTCAGTCATAAAATACTACCTCAGACTCCAACTTCCTAAATCCATTTATTAAGGTCAATTGATGCGAAATTACATTTCCATATTTTGGAAATTATCTGACAATTATCAATTCTCCTCAGCCTTCACAATTTATTTTTGGGAAGATGCTAACATTTAATCCATCCTATTTGCTATTCATCCAAAATGTTATAAATTGCTACGGCAAACACATCACACACCTTTTCTAAATTTCTTATATGAAATCAAAATTACGTACCGCCGTAATTGCATCTCTTCTTGCTTTACCATTGCTTGTTTTTTCTCAATCTACAAGGTCGAGCGATTGCCCTGGTGTACCTGGGGCATGCGGCTATACTGGAGATAGCACCTCTGCTATTGCACGAAGTGGACCACAAACTCCTCAAAATGGAAATGGTACACTTGGAGTGTGTTACTCAATGACAAAATGCGGATTGGATTTTACATCTGCATCGAAACGTCTTGGTCGTCGCGGTCCTTTGGCAGGAGTTCTTCAACCTGCTCCATTTGTTATTGCTGGAATTCCAGCTGGTGCGGTAATTGAAAAAGCATTTTTGTGGGCAGAAGGTTCTGGAAATGGTGCGGCACAAACTGCAACTGTGAATGGTCCACTTGGACCAGGCAATTATCCAATGGCAATTGTCGGGCAAGGTCCTGATAAATGCTGGGGATATTCAGGTTCTTATACCTATCGCGCTGACGTTACTGCATCTGTAAATGGAAATGGAACTTATAACATTAGTGGAATTCTAACAAACCCTCCAAATGCTTCAAATGATATGGATGGTGCTACGCTTGTTGTAATCTGGAGTCAAGCTTCAATGGCTTGGCGAGGCACAATTAATATTGCAGATGGGGCTTATGTAGTTAATGGAGGCACCGCTACTTACAATCTTCCGTATACGGCAGTTTGTGGTGCGACATCTGGTGCAAAGGCTTTTTTTAGTGTTGGAGATATTCAATTCAATCCTACTTCATGGTCTGCAAATGGAACAGCGGCTCCACTGACTTGGAATTGGTGGGATTTTTTACAGGTAAATACAACCGTAGCAGTTGCGCAAGCTAGTTCTGCATTTATCGTAAACACTGCCGGTGACTGTTTTAATTTATGTTTAGCTGGGTTGTATTATAGAACTACTTGCATTTCATGTTCCACATGTACTCTGGCGCTATCAGGCTCAACGAACCTTGTCTGTAATGGACAATGCACCGGAACAGCAACAGTGATTTCCACTGGAATAGCTCCATTTACTTATGCTTGGGCTCCTGCTGCTGCCAACACTACAACAGGTTTAACCAATACTGCTACAGGATTATGTGCCGGAGTTTATACCTGTACTGCCACCGATGCTACAGGTTGTATTTCAACACAAACTGTAACCATCACTCAACCACCTGCAATTACAGCTACACAATCGCAGGTAAATGTAACCTGCTTTGGAAGTTGCAATGGAAGTGCAACAGTGGTTGCTTCTGGAGGAACTGGAACATACACTTACACTTGGGCACCTTCAGGTGGAAATGCAGCTACAGCTTCTGGACTGTGCGCTGGCACTTATACTTGTACGATCAGCGCTCCAGCAGGTTGTTTTATAACACAAAGCTTCACAATAACACAACCTCCAGCAATTACAGCAACACCATCCCAAGTAAATGTCACTTGTTTTGGAAGTTGTAACGGAAGTGCAACGGTTATTGCAGCGGGTGGAACTGGAACATATACCTATTCGTGGTTGCCTTCAGG
>CAIQQJ010000119.1 GCA_903873905.1 uncultured Flavobacteriales bacterium | reverse complement strand
TCAGGGCTAGGAAATTTTCACCAATGCATTAAAGTTTCTTCGTCAAATTCACAATAAAAAACTCCCGAATACATTACAGTATTCGGGAGTAAAAAGTTTCAATTGAAAATTGGAAATCCTTTAGATTTTTATCTCATCCTCATTCTTATTCAGAAAATGATATTCCAAAAACTGATAAGAGGTTACAGATTTAATTTTAATGCCATTTCCATATTTTCGTTTCCATTTCGAAAGCAAGGAATTGAAAAACATTCCTTTGGTAAGAAACGCCTCGATATAAGGATGAACACAAAGTGTTACAGACTTTTCGTTTTGTTCCTTTAAAATGTAACGCAAATTATTTTCAATATTGTCGATCAGCAAAATACTTGCCTGAACTTCTCCAGTACCACCGCAAGTCGGACATTTCTCTTGTGTATCAACTGCCGTTTCCGGACGCACACGTTCACGTGTGATTTGAATGAGTCCGAATTTACTAGGAGGAAGAATGGTATGTTTAGCACGATCAAGTTTCATTTCATCGCGTAGCTTATTGAAAAGCAAGCGGCGATTATTGGGAGAATGCAAATCGATAAAATCGACAACAATAATTCCGCCCATATCACGCAAACGCAATTGACGAGCAACTTCAACAGCCGCTTCAATATTTACATCAAGTGCATTTGTTTCCTGATCGTTGGAAGATTTTGAACGGTTACCACTGTTCACATCAATTACATGAAGTGCTTCGGTATGTTCAACAATTAAATAAGCGCCACTTTTCATGGTCACCGTTTTTCCGAATAAAGCTTTCATTTGGCGATCAACACCGAAAGCTTCGAAAATCGGCTGCGGACCTTTGTGCAGCTTTAGAATTTTTTCTTTGTCAGGAGCTATAGCCTGCAAATATTCTTTCAACTCATCATACATGCGGCCATCATTGATATGAATGGCAGCGAATGAAGCGTTGAGTAAATCGCGAAGGATGGCGGAGGTGCGATTAATTTCTCCAAGTACGCGTGCTGGTGCTTTTGCGGTAGTGAGTTCCTGGAAACAAGTGTTCCATTTTCCCACCAAATCATTCATATCGGCGTCGAGATCTGCTACTCCTTTACCTTCCGCAACAGTACGCACAATCACACCGAAATTTTTCGGTTTGATACTCATGATGAGACGTTTCAAACGTTCTCGTTCTTCATGACTGCGAATTTTCTGTGATACGGAAACCTTATCGGCAAAAGGAATAAGGACAATATATCTTCCTGCAATGGAAATTTCAGAAGTGATACGCGGACCTTTTGTAGAGATCGGCTCTTTTGCAATTTGAATCAGCACTTGCTGATCAGATTGAACCACTTCAGTGATTTTTCCTTCTTTGCGAATATCCGGTTCTGGTTTTATGTACTCAAGAGCAGCATTTTTCTGCTTCTGAGAAATGGTCATCCGCACATATTTGTTGAGCGATTGAACCTGTGGACCAAGATCGAAATAATGCAGGAATGCATCCTTTTCATATCCCACGTCGACGAATGCGGCATTTAGCCCTGGCATCACTTTGCGTACACGACCCAAGTAGATATCGCCTACTGCGAACTGGGAGTTGGTTTTCTCTCTATTGAGTTCCACCAATCTCTTCTCGTTCATCAGGGCGATCACCACCTCGGAGCCAGAAGCATCGATGATGAGTTCGTTAGACACGGTTAGATTTTATAAAAATTATGATAGCACAAAAATCCCATTGAAATATTACATCATGGGCTTGTGCTTGAGAATTAGGAAGATGAGGGAGTAAAGTGTTTAGTTCGGAGTAATTAGTTCGGAGATTCGTTTGACTATTATCTCCGAACTAAAAATTTTAAACTAAAAACTAAATCTTACTTCTTCTTGTGACGGTTCTTACGAAGACGTTTTTTACGCTTGTGAGTGGCCATTTTATGGCGTTTACGTTTTTTGCCGCTTGGCATAGTTGTAATTCTTTAATTGGTTAATACTATTCTATTTTTGCTTTATCCTAAAGTTTCCTCAGTGACTCGGCGTGTGCCCGCGGAGTTTGCGAATTGCATTCTCCACGTCATTTTTTGCGAGCGGATCGGTTTCGATCTGCACATATTTTTCAAGGTGAGAGATGGCAGTTGCCGTATCTCCCATTTGTTCGTACAATTCTGCAAGATTCAGATGCAATCCATAATAATCTGGACGCAAACGAAGTGCAGTTGAATATCTTACAATTGCCTTATCCGGAGCATTTCTTTTCACGGAAAAATCTGCAAGTGCAAGTTGCGCATTGACATTCGTTGAATCTGCTGCAACAACTTCGAGCAAAGTACTAATTCCTTTCATCGGATCTTTAGTTCCTTCCACGTAGCAAATTCCAAGTCCAACTTTTGCATCGAGATTTTTCGGATCGAGCTCAATTGCTTTATTGAAACAGCGCATTGCCGCTTCAAAGAGAGCTGGCTGATTATTTGCATCTTGTTCGAAACCTGCAGATGAACTATAACGTTCGCCAGCTTGTTGCCAATCAGATCCAGAGCCATTGTTTTTCACCACTTTTTGTTCAGCCAAAAAAGCAGCATAAACATATTGCTTGTTCTGACCTAGAAAATGAATCAGTGAATCATACAATTGCACTCTTCGGATGGCATCACGATCAGTATTAATCTGACCTTCGATTGCATTCACATGAGCAACCAAATCAGCAGACATGCTTTTGCGAGCATTCGCAACTAAGTCCTCGAGAGAATGCCCCGAGACAATATCTTGCGGCATCACCTTTGGAGCAGTATCTCCATTTGGCACTGTACTTACAAAACTAAAAAGAACGGTACAAATAATCGTAGCACCGATCAAAATCCATTGTTTTGATGATAATCTGCGCATATGACTTTTTTTAAAATCAGGAAACCTTGACATTCTTTTTCACCCGGTCAACAAAAGTTTTTGCGGGTTTAAAAGCCGGAACGTTGTGTGCCGGAATAATCACGGTTGTGTTTTTTGAAATGTTTCGGCCGGTTTTTTCCGCTCTGCGTTTAACTACAAAACTTCCGAATCCGCGGAGATAAACATTGTCTCCTTTTTGAAGTGAATTCTTTATCACTTTCATGAATGTTTCAACGGCAGCCTGTACGGCTACTTTTTCAACTCCGGTTTTTTCAGCGATCTCGTTGACTACTTCTGCTTTTGTCATACTCTTAAGCTATTTACTTTCAATCATTTAACATCCGGTTATACCGGTTTCAGGGGTGCAAAATTACGCTTTTATACCAGTCCCCAAAATTTCCAGCTACTTTTATCTACAGAACTATCAGAATTTCAATGGATTTCGAGGGGAAAATTCTCAATTGGTACCAAAAAAACAAGCGTGATTTGCCATGGCGCAAGACGCGAAAGCCTTATGAAATATGGCTTTCAGAGGTTATCCTGCAACAGACCAGGGTGCAGCAGGGGCTTCCATATTATTTTTCATTTTTAAATAAATTTCCGACCATAAATAAATTGGCAGAGGCCTCGGAACATGATATTTTGAAGCTTTGGCAAGGTTTAGGCTACTATTCCAGGGCCAGAAATTTGCATTCTGCCGCAAAAAGCATCGTTTCTGAACATAAAGGACAATTTCCAGAAACTTTTTTGGAATTGAAAAAATTGAAAGGAATTGGTGATTATACCGCAGCCGCAATTTCTTCCTTTTGTTTTAACGAAGTGCAAGCTGTTGTGGACGGAAATGTTTACCGTGTACTGTCGCGGATTTTTGGGATTGACACTCCGATAGATTCTACAGAAGGGAAAAAGGAATTTCGGGAATTGGCGAATGAACTTATTTCACAAAAACATCCAGGAGAATTCAATCAGGCGATAATGGAATTTGGGGCGCTGCAATGCGTTCCGAAAAATCCTGATTGTGAAAAATGTCCGTTTGTGCAGTTTTGTGTGGCGCGGAAGAAAAAAATGATTGACGTTCTTCCAATCAAATTGAAGAAAACGAAAGTGACGAATCGGTATTTCTATTATTTGGTGATTCGGCATAAGGGAAACGTTTATTTGAAAAAACGAACGGAGAAAGACATTTGGAGAAACTTGCATGATTTTCCATTGATTGAAACGAAAGAAAAATTATCAGAGAAGAAGTTGATTCAAACGAAAGAATGGAAATCGTTTTTTTCGAACTCTAAGATTGTGGTGAATGATTTTTCGGATGAAGTGAAACACGTTTTGAGTCATCAGAAATTGTTTGTGCGATTTGTGGTGGTGGATGTGAAGGAAAAATTGAAAGGGAAAAAGGAGTGGCTGTATATTAAAGAGAAGGAACTATCGAAGTATGCGGTTCCGGTGGTGATGGAACGCTTCATAAAGCAGCTTTGAATATCGAATAATGAATATCGAACACCGAATATCGAAGTGCATAATAACAATTGGGAATTTTGAAGTTCAATAATTTAATACACTTCGATATTCCCTTTTTCTTTTTTTTGCGTGAGCCCACCTGCGCTGAAATAGCTTCGGCGGACGATGGGATGGATTTATAAAATGCTTGAGAGATCGTGCCACCCAATTTTGGCTGGCACACCTCTATAAGTCATTTTGAATTCGATTTTTCTTTTTTTTTGCGTGAGGGATGGAGGCATTGTGGAGCTCTTTTTGCTTTTCGCAAAAAAGCGACTGCCGAGAGCCCGACCTGCAAGGGCACGCCCAACTACGCTGAAAATAGCTTCGATGGACAGGCCCAACTTCGCTTAATCAGCTTCGATGGACAGGCCACACACTTTTATTATCTTTGCAATGAAACAAACACTCGATAAGTTTAGAAATCTTAAAAATTAAAACATGCCAGGCGTAAACAAAGTAATCTTGATTGGGAATTTGGGGAAAGACCCAGAAGTGCGTTACCTAGAAGGCGGAATCGCTGTTGCGAATTTTCCGATTGCTACTACTGAAAGTTTCAGGGACAAAAATGGTAACAAGAATGAACAAACAGAATGGCACCAGATTGTTTTGTGGCGTCGTTTAGCTGAAGTGGCGGAAAAATATTTGCGAAAAGGACAGATGGTTTATCTGGAGGGAAAAATAAGAAGTCGCTCGTGGGACGATAAAGACGGGAACAAGCGTTACACGACAGAAATTTTTGGTGATGTGCTGACGATTCTTTCGCGCAAGGATGAAACAAATACTTCTTACCAGCGCCCAGCGAACCAAAACAACCAACAAAATCAGACCAATTCTGAAACACCTTATACACCGAATCCACAACAGCAGGCATATCAGCAGCAACAGCAAAGTGTGAATATAAATCCACAAGACAATCCGAATCATCCTGCGATATTGCCAGATTCTCCTGATGATTTACCTTTTTAGACTTCGATACATCCACACAATTCTGTGTGGACACTCAGTCTGACAAAAAGGTAAATCAAGGTTTCAAAATTCAAGAAAAGCTTTCGGTGAAACGGGAGCTTTTTTTATTTTTTCTTGCGCAGCGCTTCTCCTAGATTTTCATTGAAAAACATCCAGCCGGAATAGTCGTCATAAAGATGGGTCAGTGCAAATTGTTTTCCATTTTTAGAATAGGAATTTGGTTTTCCTTTCGCGAGAAAAACAACCAATTCATTTCCGGGAAGCAAGTGATTTATTTTTCCGCTGTCACTCACTATTGAAAACGGTTGCATGTTAATGGCAAACTTATCGCCCACTTTCATGGAGGAAGATTTGTAAACTTCGACAACCTCCACTAAAACCGGTCCAGCCGTTTTCACATTAATGGGACTTTCAACAATTTTCACTTTCAGC
>CAIQQJ010000118.1 GCA_903873905.1 uncultured Flavobacteriales bacterium | reverse complement strand
CCCATCACCCATCACCCATCACCCATCACCCATCACCCATCACCCATCACCCATCACCCGTCACCCGTCACCCGTCACCCGTGACTTGTCACCCGTCACCCGTCACCCGTCACCCGTCACCTGTCCCTTGTCACTCATCTTCTGTCCCTTGTCACCCGTCACCTGTCCCTTGTCCCTTGTCACTCATCTTCTGTCACTTGTCACCCGTCACCTGTCCCTTGTCACTTGTCACACATCTTCTGTCCCTTGTCACCCGTCACCTGTCCCTTGTCACTCTTCTGATCGTACCATAAATCAGCAGCCACTAACATGGCAGCAAAACCCCAAAACGGAACGGAAGCTTTATCAGTATCCAAAAAATTATTCATGGCACCATGAATGAAATAAGTTAAAAGTCCCAAGAAAACGGAAGTGATAACTCCTCGCATTGGACCTTTCGGTAATTTATACCATAAGCGCCAGCCTGTCCAAATAATTGCACCGAAGATGAATAGAAAAGAGGCAGCACCTAAAATTCCTGATTCGCAAAGTGGCCCGATGTATTCACTGTGTGCATTTCCCAAATCGCCAGAGTTGGTGCTGATAATTGTTTTTTCACTTGCCAATTGGAAAGGTGCATACACGAAACTATAGGTTCCCGGCCCCCATCCGAAAATTGGACGTTCATCAAACATTCTGAAAGCAGAATTCCATCGATTGATGCGCTCGAGATTGGAGGCGTCAGTTGAAATATTTGAAATTGACTGAAGGTGTTTTCCCAAATCATTAGAAGTGTCTTGACGATTTTGTTCGAGCTTCATGAGAATATCTCCCCAGGAAACAAAAAGATAAATGCCGCCAATTACAGCAAGAATAGCAAGGACACGAAACTTGACTCGGAAAACAAAAATGAGATAGACAATTAATGCTCCAACCAGACTAACCCAAGCTGCACGTGTATAGGAGAAGATTAATGCAATTGTAAAAATGCCAAGTAGTATTACTGCAATAACACGAATGTTGTTGGAATACTCCTTGCTGAAAACAAATGCAATGAGTGCTGGAAAAAACATTGCCAGTGCGGCACCATAGGCAGTATGGTCATTATAAAAAGGTGACATTACCCAATGGGCAGAATCCTCTGAAAAATTATATTGAAGATGCCAATAAAGCGTGTAAAAAATTACGAGCGTCAATGGAAGAATGTAACTCCAAATAAATCGTCTTACATTTTTTATGTCTTTGAACATTTCTGAACAAATGAAATAGAAAGGAATTACAAACCAAAGTCGCGAGATAAAAAACTTGAACGATACCAATGGAAGTTCACTTGTAATGCAGGTAATTAGAATCCAGGATAAATTCAAAAGAATAGCAACTGTAATGGGATGGCGAAGAAAACGCTTTTCAAATTTTTGCTGGTAAATAATTCGCAACACAAAAAGAAATAATACTCCTGCTAATATTGGCTCAACTGGTAAACTTAATCCGAGTTGAACTTCACTGTTGGAAATGTTGATTGAAAGTGGCGTAAGGAAAACGCAGAGAATAATTAGCTTGTCGATTGCGACAACGGCAAGTGCCACAACCATCAAAATTGGTGGAATGAGATTGAGCCAATAAAATTCATTGGCAATGCAAATTGCATTGACAACCAAAAAAACTAGGCTGCAACCATAAACCCACCAAAGGGTCCGCTTATTATTTACTGAGAGAGCCGTCATTTGACTTAGGGAGTCTTCGGTCGAGAATTATGAAAAGAAGAATTCCGAATAGCAAGGCGGAAAGACCGCAAATCAAAACGATGAGCGAACGAATTGGATAGGATTTCGAATCGGCAGGAAATGGTTTGGCTACAACATTAGAATAGGTCAATTCCTTCGTCAAATCACTGATCGCTTTATCATATTCGGTTTTGATCGTATTGTATGATTCACGAAGTCCTTTCAACTGAGTGGTAATCGAAACTTGCATTCCGCCTTTTTCTTCAAGGTTGTATAGTAGGGAATCTACTGATCTAATTTTTTCTTTTGATGCACCATCACTTGCAAGTTTCAGATAAGTTTTTGTTGCTTCTTTCGTTTGTGATTTGTAATCGAGTAGTCCATATCGATTTCGGAGAATGTCGTTTGCCGCTTCAAGTGAATCAATTGATTGTCGTTTAACGGCTAATTGATTCAATAAAATTTTCACCACCTCTCCAGTCTTTTCTCTTTGCAACATTTGTGCTTTGATATTGACAAAATTGATGAGACTCGCCACCATTTCGCTTGCCGTATCTGCATTCTCATCCTGAATATCAATCTTGATGGATTCAAATTCCGTTTTGCGGATAATGATATTTTCCTCGTACGTTTCAAAAACCCTTGTCATTCCAGCGGGGCTGTTTTGTTCAATCCCGTAATGATTTCCCAAATTGAATTTTTTCACCATCAATGTTCGCACATCGGAAGAATGAAAAAGCTGCAACAATTGTTCGGTAGGTGATTCCATCGAATAGGGAATAATATTCACCGGATACAATATGGCAGATGATTTGAATTTTGGTTTAATAAATGTTGGACTAGAAAAAACAAATCCAAAGAATATGGAAATAAGCACAATCGCCAACAAATGAAATTTGCGACGCATTATGATTTTGTAAATCTCCATGTTATTGAAGGAATCCATTATTGGAGTTTGTAAATCGGTAAAACTGTCCTTTGTTTCACTGGTAAATGGTTTTGATCTTATTTCTTTTTCACTGACAGGTGATGGTTCATTTGAATTATCCGTTTTTATTTTTTCTTCTTTATTGAAAAAAGCATTTGAAAGTTTCGGATAACTAAAATCCAAATTTGTCAGTCAGCCTTCCGAACTAGCAGGCTTTTTAATTTTTCGGATGTTATCGAATAGGATGAGCAGCAATACTCCGAAGACCAGTGAGGCAATTGTACTTACGGCAACAATTAGCCAACGTACTGGGTATGATTTTCTTTCTGCAGGAAAAGCTTTATTGACAATGAATTTGTAGGTAAGAACAGCCTCGTCATCAATTTTGGCTTCTTCATATTTTTTCTTGAGTAAGTTGAGTTGCTCACGCTGGATGTAAAGGTTTTCACGGACAGACATGTAAGCGCTTCCGTAATCAGCAATAATCTTCAGTTGTTTTTCGAGTGCTTTGATGGCGCGATCATCCCCTTTTCCCAATGCAATTGCATATTGTTCATTGGTGCGTTCCGATTGTGTTTCATAATCAAACATTCCCAACAAGTTCAAGGTGTGAAGCGAGTCGGTCATGGTTTCAACGGCAGCTTTTTTTCTGAGATATTCCGTTTCCACAATGGCAAGCGCTTGATCGGCACGATCTCTTTGCATTCTTGTTTTAGTGGAATCGAGCAGCGACGCAATGTCATTCGCAATGTCTGAAGCCATTTTAGGATTTTCATCCAACACTTCAATTTTCACCGACATGAATTCGGTTCTTTTGAAAGCAATATTGTCGCTGTACATTTCGTACAGACGTGTATTCTTATACTTATCATTCGGGTCGATGCGATAATGTTGCATCAAGTTGTATTTATCTACAATGCGCGAACGAATTTCATCTGAATTCAAAATTTGCAATAATTGTTCAGCTTGTTCTTCTTCACCAAATTGAAGTACATCTTGTTTTCCCGACATGTCATCGGTCAACAAAGCTTTTGCAATTGCATTCGATTGTACAGGAAACATGATAACGGTGGATTTGTACCGTTCATGAATCATGTATGAAATGGCTGCAGAAATAATTGCAGCGGCAATTCCAATAATAATTAATGGTTTTCTCCAACGCCAGAAAAATTCAAAAAGGCTGGTTGAATCAAAATAATTTCCGCTGGCAGGTTTTGGATCCATATGGGGACTATAGGTCTTTTTAGGGAGGGTAAAAGTAAGGAAAAAGAGGGAGCTAAGAAGGGAATTTTGAATTTTGAATTCTAAATTCTGAATTATAAGTGTCGTATAACCAGACCGTTAAGCAGTTTCAAGGAAATTCAAAATTCAAAATTTAGAATTCAAAATTCCATTCTCACCCGTATTTAAGGATGCGGAACATACCTTTTATGCTAATCAGGCGAATTGCGAACGACCATGCGAGGGAGCTCAAAGACATTATAATGAAGCCAATTACCCAGCCGGATGAAGACGAAGGGCGAAGCAAATAGGTGTGTGTCAAGTTTGCAATTGCAACAACTCCTGCGATATATACAAAAAGCGTAGTGAGTAATCTGTAATTGACTTTGAACTTAAATTTCGCGCGAACAATTAATACTTGAGCAATCGCCGTAATGATTTGAGTTGAAAAACTTGCGATGGCCGTTCCTATTGCATCCATGTGAACGATTTCAATGAAAATAAGATTCAAACTCACATTGATGATCATTCCGCAAAAAGCCATGATGTTTAATTCTCGGAGATTTCCATTTGCAGTTAACAAGGAACCGAAAACATACGTTGTTGCAATTGCAACAAAACAACACATCAAAATTGGAAAGACGACAACAACAGAACCTAAATGCTCTTTTCCATATAGCATCGACATGATTTCTGTTCGATAAAAAATAGAACCGATTGACACCACAACAGCAACAGTTATCAAAAGTGTAAATGAAAGTTTCACCAATTGTTCAACCGATTCCTTGTATTTCAACATGCGTGAAAACATGGGAAGAAGTATGACAGAAAACAAAACTGCAATCATATTTACGGCATCGAGCATTCGATATGCTTTTGCATAAATACCGGATTGTTCAGGGCCCGTATGTTCCAATTCTTTTTCAAGAACAATTCGCTCTTCTTTTTGTTGTTCATTCGGTTTTAAATTGGGATCACGAAGCTCTGTGAGTTTTGCTGCTTGAACTGTATTTCCAGAAGGCAACAAGCGTTCAAGCATGACAACGTCAATTCGATTGTAAAATGTCATTAACAAAACCAATACTGCAAACGGATAACTTTTTTTCAAAATCATCAATGAAAAAGGAAGATCCCATTTCAATCGGATCATCTTGGTATTTGCTACAACGGCAAAAAAAGCGATGATGGCAGTTAGAAAATATCCAACAGTTTGTGCGTAAACAAAATCCATTACATCCATTCTTCCCGGGAACAAACTCGTCCACAACATCAATGAAACAATGGTAATCATGATGATCCGATCGAGAACGGAAACCATCGCATCGGTTTTGAAAAAATGCATCGCCTGCAAATTTGAACGCAGATATAATACAAGCGAAATAAGGAATTGATTGAACCCGAGAACCAGCAAAAGTTTGGTTTTCACATTATCGTAACCGATGGACAAACCAACTGCTACCGTTGCAAGAATATAAACCACGGCAAGCATCAGTTTCAAAACAAATAATCCTGAAAAATGTTTGGAAAGAAGGTGATTATTCTGTGCGATGTTTTTATTGTTGAAATTGGTAATTCCAAAATCAAGAAGAATATTCAACAAAAATGAAAAACCACCAATAGAATAGTACAGTCCATAAGCACCATTACCTACTTCATTCTGCACATGCGGTTCAATGACCAAAACCCAAAAAGGCTTGATCAACAAATTCGCGCAAATGAGAATAAGGAGGTTGGTGATGAATTTCTTTTGCATGTACCTGGTTCTGGGAGAAGAACGGTGCGAAATTAGCGAAAAAGTATTGGGTATTGGGTATTTAGTATTGAGACAATGGGTGAAAATTACTCAATACCCTTTTCTCAATACTCGATACTATCTCCCGTAAACAAAAAAGAAATTGATTTTGTCCGTGTGAATGGATTTATCATAATCAACCAATGAATTATTCATGTGCACTTTTACGGTGTAGCCATGATCTTTCATAATTTGAAAGCAATTTTTCTGATTGTCATTATCCCAAAGTTCAATATAGAGTAAAGGGTGATAGGTCGTGAACAGTTTGTTTGCTCCAGCCAGAACATATTGTTCGAAATTTTCAACATCAATTTTCAGTCCTGTAATCTTCACTCCCGGTTCAAATAGAAAAGGGATATTATCGAGTTTACGAATTGGAACTTTGAAACGAATACCCTCGTTGTGCTGAACAATTTCATCATGTACAACGTGACTCAATCCTTGCTGTTTTGCTTTTCCTTCCACAGGCAAAACCATTTCCACAACTCCATCTTCATTTCCCAATGCACAGGCTTCCACGCGCACATTTCTCAAATCAAATTTTTTCACCACATAATTCAATGCATTCAGATTATCAGGCATGGGTTCAAATGCAATGACATTTCCATTTGTTAAATGCCGTGCAATGTGTGCCGAAAGAAAACCGAGGTTTGCCCCAATATCGAGAACAGTTCCATCTGTGGGCAACATGGACAAAAAGTGCATAAAATCCTTTTCGCGTGAATCGGAATGCAGGGTTCTTACCTTGAAACTGGCGAACAAACGAACATACCTTGGATAACCAAGAATGGACTGCAAAAGATATTTGATCGTGTTTTTCACGGTGCGAATTTAGTTCTTTGTCCCATTATCTTTCCTAAAAAGTTTTTACAAAAGCGGCCAACTAAAAACTTAGAACTAATTTCGTCACATGGTAATCGTTGTCAATACCCGTTTGTTGGTGCATGATCGTCTCGATGGAATTGGGCGTTTTACCTCTGAAACACTTCAAAGAATTACGCAATCTCAGCCGGATTCGGAGTTTGTTTTTCTTTTTGACCGTGAAATCCATGAAGATTTCATTTTTTCCAATAATATCACGCCTGTCAAACTTTTTCCACCTGCAAGAAGACCGTGGCTTTTTAATGCTTGGTTGAATTGGTCAGTGGCAGGTGTTTTGCGCGATTTGAAACCCGATCTTTTTCTTTCGCCTGATGGTTATCTTCCCTTGAAAGGAATTACACCGTGCCTTCCCGTCATTCATGATTTGAATTTTGAACATTATCCGGAAGATGTGCCTGCGAATATTGCGCGTTGGTATAAAAAGAAATTTCCTCTTTTCGCGCAACGTGCAACTCGCATTGCCACAGTTTCTGAATATTCCAAAAACGATATTGTGCAACATTACAACATTGATGCAAGTAAAATCGATGTGGTTTACAATGGTGCTGCGCAAGGTTTTCATCCTTTGGAGGCAGAGCAGATTGTTGCTGTGAGAAAAAAAATAACTGGAGGAGCACCTTACTTTTTATACATCGGCGCGCTTCATCCGAGAAAAAATCTGGAACGCTTGGTTCGTGCATATGGAGAATTCCGAAGAAAAAATGATTCGCAGACAAAATTGGTAATTGCTGGTGGAAATTATTGGAATTACGAAGCACTTCAAAAAGCAATTGAAACAGTTCCCGATAAAAACGAAATTATTTTTACAGGAAGATTATCAGAAGAGGAATTATTCCAAGTTACTGGAGCTGCACTTGCATTGACCTACGTTCCCTACTTCGAAGGGTTCGGAATTCCAATTGTGGAAGCAATGGCTTGTGACATTCCTGTACTCACTTCCAATATTACTGCGATGCCAGAAGTTGGTGGCGATGCCGCACTTTATGTTGATCCATTTTCGGAAGAAAGTATTTCCTCTGCATTGGCAATGATGGATAAAGATGAATCGCTTCGGGGAAATCTCATTGCAAAAGCAAAAATTCAACGCGAAAAATTTTCCTGGGATAAAACTGCAGCTGCATTATGGAATTCAATGGAGAAAACAATTGGTGAAAGCAAAAAATAAATGCTGAAACATTCACTGCATAAAAATATTTACGAAGCAGGTTGCGATGAAGCAGGACGCGGTTGTTTGGCAGGGCCTGTATTCGCAGCAGCAGTAATTCTTCCAAAAAATTTCCGCAATTCCATTCTTACCGATTCGAAACAATTGTCGGACAAACAAAGAAAAGAATTACGTCCGATCATTGAAGCGGAAGCAATCGCGTGGGCTGTTGGAATTGTAAGTGCTGAGGAAATTGATGAAATAAATATTCTTCGCGCCTCTTTCGAAGCCATGCATCGCGCGATAAAAAAATTAAAAATTATTCCAGAACATTTATTGATTGACGGAAATCGTTTTAATGCGTACAAAGATATTCCACACACTTGTATAGTGGAAGGTGATGCGAAATATTTGAATATCGCTGCGGCTTCCATTCTCGCAAAAACTTATCGTGATGATTATATGGATGCATTGCACGAAAAATTTCCACATTATCATTGGATAAAAAACAAGGGTTACGGAACCAAACAGCATCGTGCGGCCATTATGGAATTTGGCATTACAGATCACCACCGCAAAACATTTCGATTGTTGCCTGACCAATTAGAAATAAAATTCTAATAAATCAATTTCAATTCAGATTTTATTAGTGTTGGTGTTTTCTGAATAAGCGCGGACGAACAGTTCCATTTGATCTCGGTGGACGTACATCTCCTCTTGGAGGCGGTGCTGTTTGCGGCGTAACATGCGGCCTTGGGGGAGGTTGTGGTGTTGGTGCAGGAATTGGCGGAGGAATATTTCCTCTTGGCGGCGGCGGCGGTTCTGGCAATGGTGTTGGTGGAGGTGGTGTTGATTTAGGCACATCGCCTTTTGGAGCGGGTGCAGGTTGTGGAGTCATATCCGGCTTTGCAGGAACATTTTTTGTTGGTGGTGCATCACCTTTTTGTTTTGGTGGAGTAGGATTCTTTGCATCTAATTTTTTCTGCTCCTTGTATCTTACCATTGCAGGCGCATTTCTTTTTTGAACCTCGGAGGATACAACGCGGCGTGGACCATAATAACTATGTGCCTCTGGATTTCGATATTCATCAGAATAAAAACAATTTTCATGATGATAATAAACATAACCGTAATACATGTAATAAGGATAGGGAGGCCAAGGATTCCACCAAACTGGCCAGAACATCCAATACCAAGGCGAAACATAAATAATGTATCCAGGATAATAAACATACTGAACACACGGCCAATACCAGACATTCACAATGTAAACCTGTGCAGCAAAACCCTTCCATCTGCCTTCAATAGAATCCTTCTTGCTTTCGTCGCGAGGTTCAACAATAAATTTTTCACCATAGAGTTCTTTGTCACCGACAATTTGTAAGTGCGCAACACCATCGCTCTTTTTTTCCAGTTCAATTACTGCAACATCCTGCGATTCTTTTTGACTTACAGGATCTCGAAGAACAATTACGTGAATATTGTTTTTCACAATATCAACAACACGGATGTAATCCACTTGTTTGTCGCCATCCAGATCTAGGTTGTTTACTTTATTGTCTTTCGTATTTAATTTTTTCTCAAAATCTTCCAAATTAGTTGAGTTTTTGAAAAGATCCAATACAGCAGGAAGATCCAAATTGTCACCTAGTAATCCTGTAGAATCAGGATTTGTATTGGCGAAGATTTTCATTGGTGAAATTGCCAATAGGAATAAAAAAAGCGCGGATAAAACAGAACGGTAATTCATGGCATTCTTTTTTCTTCAAAGGTTGTTTATAACAAGCATGAATGTGAGGACAAGCATCACGAATCAGGATGTTTTTAATCAATGCTATTATGATTCTACGAAAAAATATATTGGCTTGGAGTTATCCTACGTACAAAAAACAGCACTTAATATAAAAGCGCATAGGTTAATTGGCAAGTAATAAAATGTTCCATTTGAAAATCAATTGTTAAACTTTTCAATTTTCATTTCATTCGTAATTTCCCCAACAGAAGGATTGATTTCCTTAAATACGAATTTTAATTCCTCAATGATTTCTTCATTGGTAAATGTTGCAAGATGTTTTCCCGGATTTCTATTTTTATCCTTTACTATTTTTTCAGCAAGCGCACCTACCGTTTCAACGTTGAATTCTTTTCCAGTCAAAAATGCGAGATTGATTAGCAGTATCAAAAACGCAAAAGCTTCCAATCCGTAAATGAGATTGAAAAACAATTCAACAATTGCGCCGAGAAAAAACAGAATGAAGAAAGCTTCGATAATCAAGAAGGGACGCAGAACTTTCAAATCAAAACCCATTTCAAAATTCAATTCACGAATGGCTTTTCTTCTCGATTGCCGTGGGAATAGCGAAATGAGTTTTGTTTCCATTTGAATTTCTTCCTTGAAAATATTTTGTGAAGATGAAATCGCATCTTTCAATTTGACAAATGCATGCTGCGGACCAGAAATGTTTTGCGACTTCAGATTCGTTTTTGCAATCACCACTTCACACAATTCACCGAATGTATGAATGCGTTTCATTTCATTTGGTCGAAGCCGGATCTCAAATATTTTTTCAATCTCCTTTATGAAGTCTTTGAAATCTACGGAAGAATTATTGTTAAGGTTTTCTGAGTTCATTGGTAATTGGTCATATAGTAATTTGCATTCTAAACCAATCCTTCCAACAATTCATCATCGACAATATTCGGCATCGTTACTGTCAACAAGGGAGATCTTTTCATTTCCCTTTCAATGGCAAACATTGCTTCTTTATTTCTCGCCCAACTTCTTCTTGCAATTCCATTATTCACATCCCAGAATAACATGGATTGCAATCTTCTTTCCGAATCTGCACTTCCGTCGAGCACCATTCCGAATCCACCATTGATGACTTCGCCCCAACCAACACCGCCGCCATTGTGCAATGAAATCCATGTCGCTCCACGAAATCCATCACCAACAAAATTTTGCACCGCCATATCCGCTGTGAATTGCGAGCCGTCATAAATATTTGAAGTTTCACGATAAGGAGAATCTGTTCCAGAAACATCATGATGATCGCGACCCAAAACAACGGGTGCGGAAATTTTCCCTTCACGAATGGCTTTGTTGATTGCACTGGCAATTCCAATTCTCGCTTCTGAATCGGCGTAGAGTATGCGTGCTTGCGAACCAACAACCAGATTGTTTTTCATTGCGTTTTTAATCCAAGTGATGTTATCACTGAGTTGCTGCTTGATTTCATCAGGAGCAGTTTTGTAAATATTTTCCAAAACTTCCAATGCAAGTTGATCTGTTGTCGCTAAATCTTTCGGATCGGCAGATGTGCAAACCCAGCGGAATGGACCGAATCCATAATCAAAACACATGGGTCCAACAATATCCTGTACGTACGAAGGATAAATAAAAGTCCCGTCTGTTTTTAAAATTTCCGCGCCAGCACGTGAAGCTTCGAGGAGAAATGCATTTCCATAATCGAAAAAATACATTCCATCTTGCGCCAATTTATTTACCGCATTTGCGTGACGACGCAGCGATTCCTGAACGGCAATTTTAAATTTTGCAGGTTCATCAGCCATCATTTTGTTGGCTTCCTCAAATGAAATTCCAACAGGATAATATCCACCAGCCCAAGGATTGTGCAATGAAGTTTGGTCGGTACCGATATCGACTTTGAAATTTTCTTTCGCCAATTTTTCCCAGAGATCAACAACATTTCCTTGATACGCGAGTGAAATTCCAGTTTTATTTTTTGTGCATTCCTTAATGCGTGAAAGTAATTTATCGAGATCATCATACACTTCATCCACCCAACCTTGTGAGTGACGCGTGTGTGTAGCCTTAGGATTTATTTCAGCAATGACTGAAACGAGCTCTGCAATTTTTCCTGCTTTAGGTTGTGCGCCGCTCATGCCACCCAAACCAGATGAAACAAATATTTTTCCGCGAGCATCTTCACCATGCTTTGAAATTTTTCTTGCAGCATTCATGACAGTGATGGTTGTTCCATGCACAATTCCCTGAGGACCGATGTACATGAAAGATCCAGCAGTCATTTGGCCGTATTGCGTTACACCGAGTGCGTTGAATTTTTCCCAATCATCTTGTTTGGAATAATTAGGAATCATCATTCCATTGGTAACCACAACACGTGGTGCATCTTTGTGAGAAGGGAAAAGTCCGAGTGGATGACCGGAATAGAGCACAAGCGTTTGCTCATCCGTCATACTCGACAAATATTTCATGGTCAATAAATACTGTGCCCAATTCTGAAATACTGCGCCGTTTCCGCCATACGTAATCAATTCATGCGGATGTTGGGCAACTGCGTAATCGAGATTGTTGGAGAGCATGTGCATGATAGCCGCAGCTTGCACACACTGATATGGAAATTCATGAATAGGCCGAGCGAAAATTTTGTAATCGGGGCGAAAGCGGTACATGTAAATTCTGCCGTACGTTTTCAATTCATTGGCAAACTCCTTGGAAAGTATTGCGTGATGTTTTTTTGGAAAATAGCGAAGAGCGTTTCGTAGGGCCAATTTTTTTTCAGCATCCGAAAGGATGTTTTTCCTTTTCGGAGCATGATTGAGAGATGCATCGAAAGGTTTCGGCTCAGGAAGGGAATCGGGGATGCCTTGTAGAATTAAATTTTTGAAGGAGGTAGCGTTCATTACAAATGTGGTTGTGCAAGAATACAAATACTAATTTTCTGCTGGAAAATTCATACGGAGCCAATCTTCCGCAGAATTTGTTTTGGATTCGGTAAAAACCTTTTTGGCAATTTTTGATTGTGCTTTTTCAATTGATTTTTCAATCATGGAATGTTCAATCACTTCTTCCGCTTTCATACCCATTGAAAGCATCAATCCTTTCGCTTTTTCACTTCCGAAACGTTGAAGTAGGGCGTCATCAAGTGAAGCAAAGGCGATTATAGGAAGTGAAATTCCAAGTTCAGAAAGTTTTTCGGCCACTTGATCTTCATGGAAGCTCAAGGGGTGTCGTTCGCCAAAAACAATTTTTCTTCCAGGTTGTGAAAGGAATGAATTGATTCTTTGAATGGTGGATGCGGAAAATGGTTTATCTGCAAGAATGATATTCTCGCTGAGGGTATCATTATTTACAATTTCTGAAATGGTGTTTCTTGTTGCAGGAAAAAAAGTAATGACCATCCATTCGTTTGTGGAAATTCCCTGTGCAAGCATTGCATCGAGAATTGGTCGATTCATGTAGACCTTACACGTGAAATATATTTTTTTCTTATTTCCGAAAAGTGAACCAAACATAGGCTGTTTATTAATTTTTATTATTTGGATTGATATAATTCCGGTCAATCATTCCCGTTTTTGGATTGAATCCGTAGGGACAATGTTTGCAGGCATTTTTGCAACAATATCCTCGACGGCGTAAATATTGTTCGGTGAAAATTACATAACCTTCAGGAGTTTTATAAAAATCGCCGGGTAGAAATCCTTCTGGAATTGTCATTGCGCAAATTTAGTTACAGAATGTACAGATTTGACAGGTTTTCTCGAATACTTTTTGATCCAACGTTTTTTTTATGTCTGCTATTTCTTTGTGATTATTCGATATCTAGAAACGGAGATGTTCTAAAATAGCCCCGATAGTAGGGAGCTCCGCCGACCGAATAGCGGGTGATTACTCTCTAAAAGAGGATAATTTCCCTGCTCCAAATTCTTATTCTTCATTTATCAAGCTAAATTTGTCTGTGCCAGAAATTCAAATCATTCCCAATTTTTTTGATGACAAGGAAGAAAATTCTCTTTCCATTCTGCGTCTTGATCTGCCCGATCCACTGACATGCGGGAATAAGATTTACAAAATGAAATACAATCTGGAGGAAATGAAAAGTCTTGGATTGAATCGTGTCATTACTTTCGGTGGTGCATTTTCAAATCATATTGCAGCAACGGCCACAGTTGGAAATAGAAATGGGTTTGAAACAATCGGAATTATTCGTGGTGATGAGTTGAATGAAAATTCAAATCGTGTTATGCGGCATGTTTCTTCCTGTGGAATGAAATTGATTTTTGTTTCGCGTGAAGAATATCGCAAACGTTATGACGCGGAGTATTGCGAAATGTTGGTGAAGAAATATGGACCCGCCTATCTTCTTCCTGAAGGGGGATCGAATAAGTTTGCGATTAGAGGTTGCAAAGAAATACTTTCCGATGCAACGGATAAGTATGACATGATTTTTTCTCCAGTAGGAACGGGTGGAACTTTGTCGGGAATAATTGCTGCGGCAAAAGCGCATCAGCAAGTTGTTGGGATTGCTGTTTTGAAAGGGAAAAATTATTTGGAAGGAGAAGTGGAAAAATATTTGAAGCGTGAATCGTTTGTTGCGAAGTGGAAAATTGAACATGATTTTACGCTGGGTGGATATGGAAAATCATCCCTTGAACTGCAACATTTCATTCGAGAAATGAAAAGCAAGTTTGATCTTCCCTTGGATCATGTGTATTCTGGTAAAACCTTGTTTGCCATTTCACAAATAAAAAAAAGAGATGCTTTCCGTGGAAAACATCTCCTATTTGTTCATACTGCAGGCTATGCCTTTTCGCAGTGAAAAATTAATTTCTCTTTTTGATTTCCACTCGACGGTTTTTCGCTTTGCCCTCAAAAGTTGTGTTGTCGGAAACAGGATTGGTTTCACCAAATCCTTTTGCAGAAATTCTCGAGCCGTCAATTCCCATTTTCACCAATTGATCACGAACGGCATTGGAACGATCTTCTGACAGTTGAAGATTCGAAGCATCATCACCATCGCTATCTGTAAAACCGTCAATTTCCACTTTCAATGTTGGATTGTCATTTAAAGTTTTGTAAAGTTGATTGATGGTTCCCATACTTTCAGGATGAAAATTGGATTTGTTGCTGTCGAATGAAATTCCGTATGTGATAATTTTTCCGTCGGTAGTCAACTTGTCGAGCATGTTTATTTTTGCTCCATTGGCAATACGAACATTTGAGAATTTGATAGGGTTGTTATTGGAAGCGATGCCTCCAAAGGCAAAATTGTTTGGTTCACAATTGCAATCGGGTACAACCAAAACACGATTCTGATCGATGTAAACTTTCAGTGTTTTGTCCTTATAGGCAATTGCAATGTGATGCCATTTGTTTTGAAAATTTTTCCCACCAAGATTGTCAGGGTAATCAGCATTCAATCCATTCGATCCTGGGAAAGTGCAGTTAGCCTCATTTTGTTGGATAATCAATGTCATTTGTTTGTCAGTTCCCGAATAGAAAAACACATTCAAACCATAGTCACCATTCAGTGCATACAAATCGGTTTCAATTGAAAAAGCATTGCTTAAATAATTGGTATTTGAAATTCTTGGCTGTACAACTGCATAGTTTCCCTGTGTGAGAAAAAACGATGGTGTGGTTTCAAACTTATTTACAACACCCTGTCCTTCGATGAGTTTCCAGTGCGCAGGAAATTCACCATCCTCATCGGAAACGAAATGATCTTCGAAAATCAAATCATTACCGGGAACAAAGTCATAATTCTGATAAGCAGAAATGGCCGTTGGAGTATTTGGAGTATTTGTATTACTTGTAGTTGGATTTGTATTGGCTGGTTGTTGTGTATTTGTACTTGCCGTTTTAGTAGAATCAGCAGCTTTCTGAGCATTTTCTTTTTTCTCTTTCTTTTTATCCAAGAGTTTTCCTGGAGCACTCCAAACAGCATCAATTGCGTCACCAGTTTTTTCGTTTGCTTTGTCATCGAGCGTTCCGCTAACATTAATTTGGGAAAATCCGAAAATCGGTAACGCGAATAGGGTAAGGGAAGAGATGATTTTCATTGTATGATTTGTTTTTGTGCTTTTAAAATTTGAATAAATGCACAAGTGTTAGGGTGCAGCAAATGTAGTGTTTTAAGGAATTTGAGGCAATTGGCTACTTCGTATGGGAGGGGAATTAACAAAATTGTGTTCATAGAATCGATTATTATCTTCAGGAGGAGCCTTTGCAAGCCATAAATTTGTTGAAAGCCACTTTTTATTAAATGATGTATTTTTCAAAGTATCTCAGTTTTTTGTTTTTGCTTTTGGTGAATGCGCCCTTACATGCCCAGCCATCAGAGCGAAAATGTACTCCGGCGGATTATGTTGAAAAATACAAGGATGATGCCATTCGGGAAATGCAGATGTTTAAAGTTCCTGCAAGCATCACACTTGCGCAGGGAATGTTGGAATCTGATAATGGAAACTCTGCACTTGCTGTCTATGCCAATAATCATTTCGGAATAAAATGTCATACCGATTGGACGGGTGAAACCTATACAGCCGATGATGATGAGAACAATGAGTGCTTTCGAAAATACGCTTCGGTTTATGAATCATTTGTGGATCACTCCAAATTTTTGAAGAATAGAGATCGCTACGCTACTTTATTCGATTTGAAGGCATCCGATTATAAGGGTTGGGCGAGAGGTTTGAAGGCGGCAGGTTATGCAACAGATCCTCGTTATGCAGATCGATTGATTGAAATTATTGATCGTTATAAATTATATGCTTACGACAAAGAAGAAAATTTACCACTCATTGTTTCTGCTCCAAAAAACAATCAGCAGCAAACTGTTTCCGCTTCCGTTTCACGACGTGAAATTTCGCTCAACAATAATGTGAAATACATTGTCGTAAAACCAGGCGATTCATTTATGAAAATTGCGAAGGAATTGGATTTGGGTGTTTGGCAATTGTATAAATACAATGATCTCAAAAAGAATGCGAAACTTACACCCGGACAATTACTTTACATTCAGCCGAAAAAAAGGAAATCGAAAGAAGGAGAACATCTTGTAAAACCCGGCGAAACGATTTACGATATTTCTCAGCAATATGGTGTGAAAGTGAAATCACTTTATAAATTCAACAATCTGCCAATTGGCGCACAACCGAAAGCTGGTGATAAGGTTTATCTGAAGAAGAAAAGGAAATAAATTCAGAAGGTATTTTGCAGCTTATTTTAGAAGTCAAAAAATTGTCAACGTTTTTTCTTCAGCCATTTGTATTTTCCTCGTGGAATTCCATTTTCTGGTTTTTTAGTTTTCGAATTTGCATCCGCAATTTTTTCCGAATCTGATTTTCCCTTTTTGTGTAGGGAAGGCGCATAATGATATGCCAATTGAAAGGAGGTATCAGTCTGTCCAAATTTATTTTGATAGGTGGAAAATCTCATTCTCAAATCCAAGTCAATGAAGGATCGTTTGCCGATTTGTTGTGTAAATCCCATTCCAATATTTCCTTCGAGAAATGTGGAATGAATTACATCGCCTGTCGCATACGGCATTCGACCAATCAAGCCACGTCCCGAATAAATTCCTTTCCAATCGAGATAGGTCATTCCCAAAATGAATTTGAAATATCTGTTTCCATTGTTGAGTGGAATTGCAAGCATTCCGTTTATTTCTGCATTCCAAGCATGAATATTATCGAATGAAGGTGCAGAATTGTGAATCAAAAATAAATTTGTTGCAGCTTCAATCTGAAAAACACCTTTCAATTTGAAATCCATGAGTGCGCGAATTCCAGGATTTAGAAGACCAGTTGAACTTTCCTGCCAGCTGTTGATGGAAGCGTCTGTGAAACCGAAACCTATGGAAATATGTTGTGGGTTTTGATTCGTTTTCTCCTGCGCCAAAATTGGTGTCGTGAGAAATAGAAATAAAATGAAAAGTAAAAACAATCTCATAGATTGAAATTAAGTAGCGAAAGTTCGTGAAATTCATTGGCAAAGAAATAACAAATTAATAGGTGGTGCGTGTTTCTTAACAGCTGGATTAAAAAAATAGATTAGTTTAGTACAGATATTCCCTACGCTATGAAAAATATTTTCTTTCTATTTCTTTTTGTCACTTCCTCCTTCTGCATTTCTGCTCAGACCTCCTCTGTATTTGGTGTTGAATCAAATTATACGGTGCAAAATGGCTATCGGTATTTTTTTGACAAAATAAATCCTAGCACAGGTGCTTATACCCAAATCGCGCAATTGCCAGTAAATGGTTTTTACACGAACATAAAATTCATAAATTGTTATGGGAATTATGTTTTTCTTGGCGTGGATACCGCGGCTCCTTCGAGCGGATATTATTTCAGATTATACGAGGTAGATACTGCCACTGGCGTTGTTGTTAGAAGCATTCCAACAGATACAGGTTTTGTTGCTAAGATGGAAGTTTGTCTTCCCTCGAGCAATGGTTCCAACTATTATGGAATTAGGAATCTTCCTACTGGAGAATTTCGGCTAGTAAGCATAAATGCAATTACTGGAGTTTTTACCACAATTAGTACCACACCAGTTCTAAACCAAGTTGTTGCTCCCGACAATTCCGTGATCACGTTGAACGATCAAATTTGGTTTGGAACTACAGATTGGAATAATACAAATCACTATCTGTACCATGTGAATACGTCGAATGGACAATTTACAAAAGCGGACAGTCTTTCCTTTGCCAGTGGGAATAATTACATCTATCTTTTTTATAATTGTTTTCGCGATTCCATTTATGGCATCTTGGTAAGTAGTTCAAGTTTTATGGGAGCTCCCTTGATCAAAATCGGTCAGAATGGACAAGTTATTCAGACAGGAAATTTTATTAACGTTGCAGGTACCGGTTATACTTCAGATTATACCATGTTGACCGATGGAAGGTTGTATTTCAGAGGAACAAGTTCAGATGCATATATCATGGATTCAATTTCTGGAATGACAACTATTGTTCCTTTCCCTGATACAGCCGACATAAAATTATTTGCCGCTCCGCGAATGGCTTGTTTTCCTACATGTAATTCACAAGAAGGCGTGAGCGAAATTCCGAACGATCAATTTATTTCATTGTATCCAAATCCTATTGAAGATGGCTTTTTCACTCTGAAAATGGAAGGAGAAATGAAAGTGGAAAT
>CAIQQJ010000117.1 GCA_903873905.1 uncultured Flavobacteriales bacterium | reverse complement strand
TGGATGCCACAAATCAGGTTGATTCGGTTATTTTTCAGAGTCAAGAAAGACATGGCCTTGAAACCAATAAACAATCAGATAATTTTTTTCAATTAACTAGTTTACCGACTTACGATAAAAACATTGCAGCTTCCTCTATTCAATCTTTGGATCAAACTAATCCAGACTTCGGATTTATGCCTTTTGGCTCCTCAGTACCAAATGCTTACGAGGAGGTTCAGAAGAGAACTTCAAATGAACGTTTTTTTCGTGATCAAAGTGACCCCTCAATAATTTATATACAAAAATCAAGTGTTCCGTTCAATTTTTTCAAAAATGGTTATTGGCTTTCGATTGATCCAAGGTTAAGAATGGTTGATCCTGATCATTACTCAGCCTCCCAACAGCCATTGATTTGTGGGTTGGATATTTTGCATGAAAGGTCCACCATGGGAGATGGAAATGAAACTTTCGGATTTAACCATTTTAGTATGATTGAATATGACTTAGCGGGGAATGCGACGACCTATTATGCTAATTGGCAGAATTTTACAGTTGGAGATAATGGGATATATATTCATCAGATTTTCCCAGGCATCGATATGACAATTAAGTACTCTGAAGCAACTGTGAAAAGTAATTTGATTATTCTTCATAGGCGATCTGGCAGTTCAAAAATTGTTTTTTTGGATGCTCTTAATCTTCCAATTGGTTATTCAGTAAAAACCTATTTGGGGAAATCAGAACCAGAAGGATGGCAAGGTAATTTAACTATTAATGATTCTCATAATCAATCACAATATGTTTATGGACAAATAAATATTATTGATAATAGCAGTAATACCTTATCATGGTTTGGACATTATTCCTTGTCTGGCAATACTGTAGGAATAAATGTTGGCAGTGAAGTTTATGACGATTCCAATGCGGTTTTCCCCATTATTGTTGATCCAACAATTACATATGGTCCTTATAATTCTATCCCTAATCCTATAGGTGCAGGAGCTGCACCTGCATTTTGTTCCAATGCTTTGGTTGTCTCTGTTCCTGGTGGTGCTATGTGTACTGATTTTGGAGCTACTTGGAGTGTCACAAATCAGAATAAATGCGGGTGCTCTAATGGATCTTGTCATTTTGACCATGACCAAATTTATTTTACCTCAAGTTGTGGAGGCGTTTGCCCTGCTGGTGCCCCAGCTTCTGTATGGACTTGTACTCCCGGATGTAATTTCTATGGAACATGGAATCCAACATTGCCTTTTGGTTTCGGCTGCACTAGTATGGCAACCTGTATTCCTCCTTCTTGTTCTGCTCAGAACATTACATTTTCAATTTTTCTTAATCAATGGTCATGTGGCCTTGCTTCGTGTGCTAGTTGCGTTTATGCAACAAATGTTTGTGCTCACTTAGATAGTTGGTCTGTTACAATACAAGCGAAAACTGTCCTACATGCAAATGTTCCAACTTCTTCTGCAGGGACCACAATTTGCCCGGGGGGGTGCACCAATTTGTTGGCAACAGGAAATTATGGAGTACCACCCTATACATACTTATGGATGCCTGGTGGTGGAACAACAAATCCATATAATGTTTGCCCTCCCAATGGAGCTACCACCTATACATGTAATATTACGGATGCTTGCGGAGTTACAGATGTAAATTCTGTAACTATTAATGCAACTGGTTGCCTTCCAATTGAGCTGCTTTCTTTTGAGGGAAATTACAATCAAAATGGACAAGTAATTCTGGATTGGTCAACTGCAAGTGAATCCAATAATAGTTATTTCAGCCTTGAACGAAGTCACGATGGAATTAATTTTGATTTCATTGGTAATATTCCCTCTAAAGCTTTTGGAGGAAACAGTGTTTCTACTCTTAATTATTCATTCACCGATACAAATCCAATTAGGAATTTCACCTCTTATTATCGATTGAGGCAAACGGATTTTAATGGTCAGAATAAAATTAGTGGAATGGTTAGTGTTGATGTTCCTGCTGTAACTATCACTGGACTTTCTATAAAACCTAATCCTGCTAGCGAAACTGTACAAATTGGATTTTCATCATTCACTTCAGGGAATACTACCATCACAATTGTTGATTATATCGGCCGCGAAGTCAGAAATATTTCTGTGGATTCCAAAGAAGGAGCAAATACCTTTGATATTTCAATTTCAGACTTGAATCAAGGGTTTTATTTTGTCCAAGTTGGAAGTGGGGGGCAGGTGCTAAACGGCAAAATTTTGCGAAAATAATTCTTTTGCAAATTGTAAAGGCTTCCTGTATAGGGAGCCTTTTTTTTACGCAGTAATTATAAGGATTATTCTTCATTCTCTTTTTCTACAAAAACACTAAAATTCTTGCACTCGAAAGTACTTGTATGTTTTAGGCTTTAGGTATTAAGGTATCGAGTACATCTTTGTATCAGACAAACGACATACCCTACAAAAAAAACCGAAAGCCATGAAAACTCTAACTACTCTCACAGCAATCGCGACACTTTTCACACTAAATCTTTTTGCTCAAAGTGGCTCAGCAGAACAATATCTTAATCTAACACTAACAGGCAATTCAATTCAACAGCCCGTTTCCTTTAACATGGAATTTGAGCCGCTAGGAGTAGCTGATTTTGATAATGAGGATACAACCTCAACTAGTGGAAGTAATATTATTAGTACCAATGTTGGATCAAGTACGACTATTGATTCTATTATCCCAACTTTTGGAAATTACGTTTCTCTTTTTACCATGTCCACAGATAGCACTTTCATTGACATTTTTGATGCAAGACCTATTCTTGACAGAACAACTATTTTCCAATTTGGGATTGCATCAGATTATTCAGACACAATCACCATCACCGCATCAACATTCATGGGCTCCAACACATGTAGTGCTCCTTATAATGAACAAATCAACTATGTATACCTGAAAGACCTCACAACTGGAATTGCTTACCAAATCCTGAATAACAACGTAACGCTCGTAATTCCAGAAAACTTTGATTACACAATGAACTACCAACTCATCGTAATCACCAAACCAACAATCACTACAACACCAGTAACCTGCTTCGGTGATTCAGATGGAGGCATCGAAATTCACAATCCTTACTGCACAAATTGGAATTACTTTATCTACTGTGAGGATGGAGACTTGAAGTCAACGTCTTTTGTTGCAAGTGATGATACAACTTTAAATGTTTTAATGGAATCAGAATCCTATACCGTAAAAATTTACATCGATGGCCTGCTCGCTGATTCTGAAATAGTTCTTGTTGATAGTCCAGCTGAAATCCTCCCTTCCTTCACACTCGATAATTTTTCAGTATTCGCAAATGATGAGCTGTATTTCACGAACACATCAACTGGCGCAGATTCCTACGATTGGTCATTTGGCGATAGCAATACTGACAATGTTACCAATCCAACTCATACTTTTTTAAGTGCAGGAGATTATGCAGTAACACTTACAGCAACAAATTCAAATGGATGCAGTTCATCTTTCACTGATACGGTTTTTGTAACCAGTCCTCCAACTTATCATGGTCCTAACTTTAGTCTTGTTAGCGATCCTACAACAGATCCAAACTACAGCGCTACAAAACTCAATGGTTCTTCAATTAACGTAAACATTATTGGAGAGCAACAAAAAATCACAGTGAATCAGAATGGAGAAGGCCAGGTGTTGTTGGTGCAGATCATTAATGTAAACGGACAGTTGATCAATTCAACTTCCACTTCTTCTCAAACCGTCACCTTCGATTTTATGACAGCAGGTATCTATTTTGTAAATATCACCACCTCAAATGGAATAGTTTTTTCTCAGAAAGTATTGGTTAGTAAGTAGGTTAAGTTTCATGTGTTTGTCAATGAGCGAAAGCTCGAATTGTTTAATTAAAAGGAAGTGAAGTTGAGAGTCTTTACTTCCTTTTTTTTTCCAAATAATGGAAAGGTAAATTTGTTCATCGGTGATATCCTTCCACTCGTAGAATTTTCCTTATATGATGTAAATCATTCAATAATTTCACGTGAGCAAACAATTATTCATATGAACAAAGTCTTACAGCGATTCACAGTAGTGGGCATTATGGCCATTTCGGTTCCATTTTCATTGTCATGGGCGAATAAATGTCATTACCATAATCAGAAAGTAGCAGGAACAGGAACTTTTCAAGTAATTTCTAGGGAAGAAGTTTCAAATACTTTTTCAGGAAGTTACATGGACAGTTTACGCATTGTAATTCAAGCAAAGCGGGACAAGAAAAAGGAAGTGGTGATTCAGATTACGCCTGAAACAACCGTGAGAATATTGCCGCAGCAAGAAATTTCAAAATTGCATTTCATTCCGGTTGAAGGATTTGTATTTGTCGATAGAACGGTAAAACGTACCGACCAATAACAACGAAAATTCAGGAAAGAATTATTTTCTTCAAACCTTCCACCCATTCTTCACTCGTATTCAGCGAAGGCACCAGTTGGATTTTTTCTCCACCATGTTCACGGAATAATTCATTGTATTCTGTTCCAACTTCATAAATTGTTTCCAGGCAATCTGCAACAAATGCCGGTGAAAAAGCAAGTATTCTTTTCTTGCCTTCTTTTCCCAATCGTATTATTTCATGATCGGAATAGGGTTTGATCCAAGGATCTTTTCCTAATCGAGATTGGAATGCAATTGTGAATTTTTCTTTTGGTATCTGTAATCGTTTCGCGATTTCATTTGCAGTCTGCACACAATTCGCGCGATAACAAAAACGATTCCCTTCACGTGCGGTTTCACAACAAGAACCAAATTCACATTTCCCATCACCAAATTCTTTGTCACTGTTTCTGATGTGTCGTTCTGGCAATCCATGAAAACTGAAAAGAACATGATCATAATCTTTGTGATCCAATCCATTTGCAGAAGCGGCAAGCGCATTCAAATATTCTTCGCGTAAATAAAAATGAGGAACAATTTCAATGTTCTGCTTTAAATCGAGTTTTTTTGCTTGCTTCTTCAATGACTCAATGCTTGACGCAGTAGAGGAAGCGGCATATTGTGGATAAAGCGGAATAGCAATGATTTTATTTATGCCTGCATTTTTCAATTCGTTCAATGCAGAATGAATTGACGGACTTTGGTAACGCATCCCTAAAGCCACAACAAATTCTTTTCCAAGAGCAGTTTGCAATTTCTCTTTCAGTGCAATTCCATTTGTGAGAAGTGGAGAGCCTTCCTTTGTCCAAATTTTCTCGTAAAGCTTTGCGGATTTCGGTGAACGAAAAGGAGCTATTATGAAATTAACAAGAAACCATCTTGAAATGGGATTGATGTCAATTACAAATGGATCCATCAAAAATTCGCGCAAATATTTTCTTACATCTGAAGTAGATGGACTGTCAGGTGTACCGAGATTTATTAATAAAATTCCTGTTTTCATTGGGATTGCAAAAATACGATTTTTCGAACGAGTTTTTTTGAAATCAAATTACTTCCCAATCTTCAATTTCACCTTTGGTAATTGTAAACATTGGATGAGGAATGAATTCCTTAATTGATTTGATTTTCTTAAATAAAACAGGATCTCTAGTTTTTAATTTTTTTAACAGATGTTCCATTTCATATTTCATTTGCCCATCTGTCACGCTTAATTTTACTTTTTTGCAGTGGGAGTCAAATTTCTCTTCACTGAAATGGTAGCCACGCGATTCCGCTTCTTCGAAAATGAATTTCAAATAATAATTGATCGCATCTATTGGATACTTGGATTTTTTAAATCGAATAAGTTGAGGATGATTTTTGTAACCTTTGGTTTTCCCTTCGAGAACGTGTTGTGCCAATAAGGTTTCCCTCCAAAGAGCAACCAAACCTTTTGCATCAAGATATTTCGGATGAAGCGACCATATTCTCATGTTGTAAAGATCGCCTCTTACATGATTAGCGTGTCATGTCACGCAAAATATTTTCCAAAATTTGTTGACCAGCCTCGTTTCCCATTGAAGTATAAAACACTTCGTTGATATCAGGCATTGGAGGCGGAAGTTGTTTTTCGAGAATTTTTGGAACATTATGCTTTGTTGCATAATTATAAGATCCTTGCGGCGTGTTTTCGGAAATTTCCTTCAAATTTTCATTGGTCACATTTCCGAATTGTAAAACACAAAAACTTGTATTGTTTTTCGTTAAAACAGAATCAACATAATTTTTTGTTGGGTCATTGACTTTGAAAATTCCATCTGTTGCAATGATGACATGACAGCGCTGGGGCAGATGCATGGAGTCAATAATTTCAGAGACACGACGAATTGCCGCATCACCATTCGTTACACCATGTGATTTCAGATGATCAATGGTTGTGTCGATTCTTATTGAGTCCAAAGGACCAAGAAATGGAAGAATGATTTTTGAATTATCGGAAAAGATCATTATTCCGATTCGGTTATTTTCATTTAGTCCCTGCGTGAAATGTTTGATTTGGTTTTTCATCAAATCCAGTTTGCCTGATTTGTTCATTGATCCTGAAATATCAAGCAGGAAAAGAAAATAATCACCAGGACGATCATCAGTCGTTTGACTTGAACAATCACCAACTTTTGAATCATCCTTAATAACGCTTACGTCGTCAATATAAAAATAGGCTGAGCGCATAATATGGCCGGAAGAAATATTTGTTTGAACTGTTTTTCCCAATGAAGAAAGGGAGACAACTGAGGTGTCAGAAAAACTTCCGATGGTAATAAATTGTTCTCCTCCTTTTGCCAGATATGTTCCTGAAATTTTTGTCCATCCGTTTTCTGATGTGAGTAGTTGGTAGCTTACAATTTGCGGATGCACAGGCAAAGGATCTTTATTTTGCGAATGGATGGCATCGTTGGAAATATATGCACCAATTCCAGATGATGTATAAGGCGAAGCTCGGTCAAGCGCAACATAAAATTTCACACAATATTTTTTTCCTGCTTCAAGAGGTTCCATGAATTTTCCCTGAACATATTCTTTGTAATTCGTGGCTTTCTGATTTTGTATTCCCAATCCAAGAATCATTGCACATCGACCTTCGCCTGTGCGTGCTTTTGCAATGGGATAACCATCACAAACGGAATTATCAGAATTATAATAATCGGCAGTGCCCCGCGTAGGTGTTGTCCAACCGGGGAGAATTTGTTGACCTGGTTCTGTAACTCCTGGCCATGTTTGTATTGCAGGATAAGTATAATATTCAAAACTCGGATTTTCTACGAGGTTTCCTGTTTGAGAATAAATCAATGTTGGAAATATTCCAATGCTGAAAAATACCATGCAGAAAGAAATAATTCGAAAACTGTTTTGATTCATATTCATAAATGGAAAACGGTATGGCAATAACACTGCAAACATGAGACCAATTCTTTCAGTTTTTCATCATTGTTTCAAATGGAGAGAAATATTTTATGTTTTAGGTAAAAAATAATTTTGATTAATAAGGTTAACTAAGGAAAACAATGTGAGTGAATCGCATTTATTCTTTTATTCGATTGGAATTACAAATTGCGTTCTTGCAAATTTCAAAAACAATAGTGCATGATAACAGGATAATTGTCACTGGAGCTGATGACGAATTGATGGTAGAATCAAAAAAATGTGAAATTTTAAATTGTTTTTCTTGAAAATCTTTTTCGGAAATAATTTCCGATGGCGAAAATCATTCCTCCAATACTCAGCCACACCATCGCTTTGGCTATGTAATCGCCATGCTTGGTGTAGAAAGTCATGCCTTCAGTGGAATACAAAGTTTCCTTGATTGCACTTTCTGTCCACCATTTTTGTTGTTGCTCAATGTCGCCTCGCTGATTTATGAAACAGGAAATTCCAGTGTTCGCTGAACGGGCAATACTTTTTCTGGTTTCAATCGCACGCAATCTTCCGTAGAGCAGATGTTGTTTATATCCCGGTGTATCGCGCCACCATCCATCATTCGTCATGATGAAAATATAATCTGCACCGTTGCGAATATATTGCCCCACATAATCGCCGAAAACGGATTCGTAACAAATGACAGGGGCAACTTTTCCTGGTCCGTTTTTCGAATAAAAAACAGTTCGTTCTTCTTGCATTCCCAAACTGCCGGAAGTTCCACCTAAATCGAGTGCGAATTTTTCAAGAAAGCCGAGTTGATTTCTGAAAGGCATTCTTTCCACGCCAGGAACCAATTGTGATTTGTGATAAATAGGAATTGTTTTTGTGCAATCTATTTGTATTGCCGTGTTATAAGAATCAAAATAAATATTCTGCTCGTTAAATTTTCTTGTTGTAGGTGAATGTTTTTCATTAGCAGCGTATTCATGAGCCGTGTTTGCACCTGAAACAATTTTAAGTTTTGGATATTTTTTAAGAAATGTACGCAGGCGATTCACCGTCCAAGTATATTGAATGTCATTTTCCCAAATGCTTTCTACCAATGAAGTTTCGGGAAATACAATGTAATCTGTATTGGAATCTGTTTTGGTTTCTGCAAGTGCCAACATTTTTTCTGTCATCACCTTGAAATCCAAAGTGAATTTTTGATACGGATCTACATTGGGCTGTACAACAACAACGTTGATTGGTTTTAGTGTGTTTGCCTTTGTATCGAAATGATAATATTGAAAGAGTGAAAAAATAATTGGTAGAATAATAATTCCGCACACAGAAATGATGTAATATAATTTCACAAAGACCGGCCGCAAGAGTGTGTTTCTGTGGATGAGAATTTCAAAAATCAAAACATTCACAATGAGAATCCAGAAACTTCCTCCAAAAATTCCAGTGTATTCATACCATTGAATGAACGTATATTCTTTTGCAAGTCCATTTCCCAATGTCAACCATGGCCAACTCAAATCCCAATGGTGATGTATGAATTCAAAACTGATCCAAAGTGGAATCAATGCAAAAGTTCCTACGCGTTCCGGTAATGCGCGTTTTAATTTGTGGAAAAGCAAAAATAATAAAGCCATCAAAACGGAATTGGTAGCAATGGCCATGATGGATCCGCCTTCTGACGCATACCAAATCCACCAGATGGTCAATAAATTCCATACGAGAAAAGTTATGTATGCGTAAAGGAAAAGATGTTTCGCACGCAAGCGATTATCGCCACTGATGATGTGTTGAACGTACAGCAAGGGAATAAAGGCAACAAACAAAAGTGGAGTGAATCCGTATGGAGGCCAAGCCGCTGCGAAAAGTCCAGCACTTAGAAAACTGAGAAGGAAAAGTTTGCCCCGCATTTTTCAAAGATATGGAGTAGTTGGGAGTCGGGAGTTAAGAGTTGGGTGATTTGGCAAATATTTATTTTTATTTTTTTGTTGTTTAAAAAATTCTATTCGTCAATTATTTTTTTCGCGTGAGCCTACCTGCGCTGAATTAGCTTCGGTGGATGATGGGAAGATTTGTTTTGGATTTATGAACAATTCCGATGTTTCATAATTGGGAGATTTTTTGGAATTGAGATTTGAATATCGAATATCGAATATCCAACACCGAATATCGAAGGGATCAGGAATGACACTTCTATATTGGATATTCTACATTGGATATTCGATATTCCTTTTTTTCGCGTGAGGGATTGCAGCGTAAAGCCCACAGCGTAGCGAGGACTTGCAGCGTAAAGCCCGACCTTTAGGGCACGCCATTGTAAAAAGCGGCAGGTGGCAGTTGAAATAAAAAAATTAGTTAAAGAAGAGTAGTGATAGTAAATAAATTATTTTTTTCAACTTTTCAACTTTTCAACTTTTCAACTTTTCAACTTCATTCTATTTTCACCGCATCAAATACATTTTTCCCCAGCCGTGATTGATGTATTGGTCGGCGCCGCTATCTCTTTGTTCAATGCTTTGCCCTTCGAGTTTGGTGATGACACGATAGAGATAAACGCCATTCGCCAATTGATCGCCGTAATCATCGCGGCCATCCCATGCGTAATTGGTGATGTTTCTTCCAATGTGAATGTCACCAAGTTCATCCTTGTTTATTTCTCGCACAACTTTTCCTGTAATGGTCATGATTTGAATTGTGAATAATTCGGGAACCACAGTTCCAGTTAGCGTGAAAACAAATTGCGTTGAAGAAGTAAACGGATTTGGGTAATTCAGAACATTTGTGATGGTTGGTTTGTTGATGACTTCAAATGAAATTTTGTAATCAATTAATCCCGATTGGTTGTTGGAACGATCTTTTGCTTGAATGAGCAATTCGTAAATTCCATCTGCAAAACAAGTTGGATTAAATAAAATCTTGCATGAGTTGTGTGGTAATATTGCTGGAACAAAAGTCATGTTCGGTCCCCATGGCATTAACACTGCAACGGATTGTGATGGTGTTCGAAGGAAAACTTTGAAATCACTTGTGTCATTCAATGCGAGAAATTGATTTTCATCTTTCAACGTAACAAGAATTCCGGGTTTACCAGAAACAATATCCTTGTCCATAATGTGAACGCCGTCGAAAGTAACATCGAGTAACGGATTGATTCTGTCTGTTCCAATATAAAATGGAACCATCAAGACATTATTGAAATGGTATTGTTCCAACATGGTATTCGCATTTCCAACAGGATTTGCTTCCAGCCATAATTCATTCGCACCAGAAAATCCTACTGTGGGAACAATGATGGTGTCGGTAAACCAATTGTATCCAAATAAATATGGCATTCTTAATTTCTGTGGCAGATTATGTCGAACACGATTTTTGTCAACTACCCAATAGGTGAGAAGTAAGCTGTCGTTGAATGACCAAGGCGTTAGGTTCTGAATTGCAACTGTCAATTTTACATTTTCGCCTTCTTGCAAAGTGTCGCTGTGAAAAGAATAATTCAGAGGAGGATTTACTGCAAGATCAGGAACAGGAGTGTACAACACGTGCCAGCGATCCATTTGTGGAGGTGTGCGACTCGCATCATCTTTCATGCGCGCAACAAGTCGTATGTATGGATACGTTGATGCATTCACGTAAGGAAGAAGTGTATTGATATCGGTGGAATCACTTGGGAAAGTTGCGAGTAAAGATTCTACGCCAAAATTGTTTGTGCCTAACAATTGAACATAAACAGAATCATTCGTTGGAAGTTCATCGGGATGTTGTCTCCAATGAAAAGATCCCCAATTTGATGCAGGTCCAATGAGTGGCGAAGAAATAAATCCAGAATTCCAATTTGTAGTCATCGTGTCCTCCAATGTAATTACAGAGGATTTATTCAAACCAATTCTTTCCTTCGCACTTCCTGCAGGACCACCTTTCGTTCCCCAAGCAATAAATGAAACGGTATCGGACACAATTCCAGTTCCAATAGTATCACAACCAAAACTTTGAAATGCAAGTTGCAATGCTGCATCATAAGCTGGTCTTACATAATTGGAATAATCTTGACTATAAACCAAAACATAATAACCAGTTGGAATTGCATTTAAAAAATCCTTGATATAGTCTCTGTTGGTTTGATCACTGTCAAAAAAGTCAAATGCATTTAATACTTGTGGAGGAGTTGAGCCACCATTATTTCCAACGCAATCCAAATAACCTAAAGGCTCCTGCTGAACTACAGAATCACTATAAGAATTTGGGATAAGTGTTGCGGGATTTATTACAGCTATGGTAAGTCCATTTCCACCGAATCCGGATGTGCATGAAAATATCGCTTGTAAAGCTCCATTTATTTTGTACCACGATTCATTCCAAGGAACACCAGTAAAATAAAGTCCATTTTTTACGCTGATGTTTTTTATGTCATTGACAAAGTTGAAGTGTCGAGTTGGACGATCCAGTTGTACAAATTGATATCCATCTTTTGTGAATTGGTAAATATGATCTTGACCCCAACCAACTTTATTGGTGATGTACTGAAAAGAAAATTGACGCCATATAAAAACATCAGCAGTAGAAAGGGAATCAGGACTCACTCTCCAGAAATAAACCATGCTGTCATTCGGCATTAAATTCGGAACCCATGAAACAACTCCACCAGGTGCAGCGACAACATGCGTTTGTTTGAATGGAGAGTTGAATAAATCAGTCGTGTCCAATTCAAATCGATATGTTTTGATTGGCTCTAATGGATTTACTGTGCAAGCCTTGAGTGTTATGGTGTCCGTAGGAATAACTGCATATTCATAAGGGTAAACAGGAACAATTGCACTGCCGTGAATAAGCAAATCAATATCAGGTGAGGTGCAATTATTGCTTTCATTCATTTCAGCAATTTGTCCAAACCAATCGACACAAATATTTATTTTATTTAATCCAATCCCATTTTGAAAATCAATCGGTAATGAAAATTGTATGGTGTCACGAAATTTTGGTGTGAGGATTTTTTGGAAAAGTGTGTCGTGTCCTCCCGATGGGAAGGTTCGTAATAAGCGCACAATCATGGAATCATTAATTGCTTTTCCTAGGTTGGTGATTTTTGCGAAAACAGTTATGCTATCTGGTTGTGTTGTTTGATCAAACCAAACATCTGCATTTGTAATTTCATAATCAGGTTTTGGGAATGAATTTATGACAACAGCAGGATCGCCTTCCAAAGTCATCTCCATCAATGTTGTTTTCAATAACAAATCATTTGGACTAGTTAACTCAGCATCATGAACAGTCCACTTGATACAATCGCCAATTGGTTTTCCGTATAAAACTTGTCCAACAGATTTATAAATGTCCGTTGAATAAATATTCAAATAACCAGGAATTCCCTCGCCAACAGAACCGAGATAGGCGATGGTTCCTTTCTGATCTATCAATGTAAAAGCCTCACTTGAACTTACACCAGGCGAGTGAATATCACCTGCCCAACAGGAATTCGCCAATAGAAAAGGATAACGATTGACATTCGTGTAAGTGGAAGGATCATCGATACTCTGATCAAAACTTGTTCCGGATGCATGACCGAAAAAAGTCATCATTGAAACCCCAGCGTTGATTCTATCACGAAGTGAATCGGATTGATTGATTTGAATTGGTGCGGAAGAAGTTTTTAAATAGGTCTGTACAATTCCTCCAAACGAGGTATCCTGAATAATGTTTTTATAATTATTGAGGTAACCCTCATACTGTTGTTGTTCCGTTGAAGTTGTGCCACCACCGAAATGCAAAACGTATTTCATCCATTCAGCGGGAGACTGACTTTCATAGGCAATTACTTTATTCAAATACCATTGTGCTTGTGCAGAATCAAGCGCAGCAATTCTTCCAGTTGGAATTGCAGGTTCCCAAAGTGTTCCGTTTAATCCTGCAGTAAGTGAATTATCGCAAGGAGGATTTCCGAATGTTGGAACAAGATCAATGCCACCATAAATTCTATAATATTCTCCGTAAGTGGATTTACCTATTAATAAAAGTTGAGCAGGTGGAGTAGGGAAAGTATGGATCATGAAATCCGCGAAATGACGAATGGAAAGTGGATCTTTCCCAATACCAAAAGCGAATTGATCATAAAGTTCATCAACATTGGCGAGCACTACATTGCGTAAACCTCCTGCAGCGGAAGAACGATAGTTTTTATATTGTTGACCAACGCTCATTAATGATTTGTGTGTTACAATCACGAATGCAGAATCAGCGGAGAAGGTGGAGTAATCAGTGAATTGTCCTGAAGGAGCAACAGGCGTCAAGGAACTAACTTGATGTGTGTTTATTTCATCAAACATTACGAATTGCTTTTCACTTCCATTTCCATTCGCAACAAGTGCTTTATAGTAAGGACCAGAATTTACTGCATCAATTCGTTGATGGTTGAAGAGATCGTACACGTGCACCACGCCGCTTCCTGAAATGTTTGTCATTTGTATTAATGACTTTGGCAAGAGTGTATTGTCAGGAAGATAGCCAGTGAAAAATGTTCGGCCTTCCATATCAAATGTGTGTGCATAATCAAGTGCGATATATGCTACAGCAGTTAGTCCAGAAGATTGGGAAGCATTTCCAGGATTAATACTCGCGATTGAAAATGTTGTATTGGTTACGCCGAGTAGCGTTGGTGAAACGTTGTAGGAATAATTATTTACTTGAAATCCATTGTAAGTTGTGTCGGTGAGCACTTGGTTGAACATTTCAATTTTCACCTCATTGTCATTTCCAAACAAGTTCCAATCATCGGAATGCGATCCTATTTTCATTCGGATAGAAACATTTGGCCCACCTACAAAAGCATTCATAGTAGAAATATTCCTCACCGCACTCGATCCATATCCGAAGGGATAATCATAAAAACCTTCTGATGAAATGAAGGAAGGATCTGTCATGCCAAGTATATTTTGTACACCGGGAAAATAAGTTGAGTTGCCAAAATATTTTTCCTTGTCAATAAAATAGGGAGCGGGAGCATAGGATGCAAAAGCCGTATCGTTAGGATTCGTGAGGCGTAAATTGTTTATGGAAGAATTCCATGTTAGGAAATAAATTGCCGTGTCATTAAATAAGCTGAAATACGGATTTAGTAACACATTTCCATTGGTGTAAAGCGAGGAATCAGGAAGGCCGTCATTATGTTTTCCGAAAAACTCAAGCATATCTCCATTGTTGAAAACACCATCGGCTTCTCCTGTTACCCAAATGAATTCTTCATGTCCATCGTGAAACAATTGGAGATTTCTCGGGTCAATTGTGCTTAATGGAATTCCGATTGCATTGAGGGAATTTGAAATTGTTGTGGAGTCAATTCGATAAATTCCATCGACAGGAACTTTTATTTTCAAATATTTTTGAGAATAATTGATCCACTCATTTCCATAAACTTGCGCTTTGGCAGTGGCGGAGATAAAAAAAGAAATAACGAATAGAATGTAAATTCTTTTCATGCAGGATTCAATTTTATTATTTCCGAATTCGGTTAGTGTAAATTGCTACTTCTGGATTTTTTTATTGATGTCTAGCTTCAATGAAAAAATGTTGGAATAAAGTGCGACAGATTGGTCTCCAACATCTGTCAATGCATAATCAATTGTCAATGACTTTATTTTTATTCCAATTCCAAGATTCGGTTGAAAGGTTGTGACCTTTTTTCCGAAAACATCTTTTGCTTTTTGAATGTTTCCAATTCCTCCACGTAGGAAAACGATATTCTTGAATCCCGCTTCAAAACCAATAACAGGTTCCATACTCCAAACTCCAGTTCGAACAATTACGTTTCTTTTTCCGTCGAAGGTATTGATCAGGTCCAATTCACCACCAAGTGTGAATTTTTGTTTTTTGTCGAGTGTAACTTGTTTTGATGCCCCCATGATTAATCGAGGAAGAGTGAGCTCAAGTGAATTTGTTGGAATAATATTTCCTGTTGCAAGAAAAACATCTTGCATTTCCTGTGGTAAATTAAAACTCCACGCATTGAATGTTGAAGTTACATCGCGCACCACAGCGCCCAAATGAAAACCTTTCAAATCATATTGCGCGCCAGCATCAATTCCGAATCCCCATGCTCCAGCAAAATCACCAACTTTTCTTCTGATAATTTTTGCATTCACACCATAATTCAAACCTTTGATAGGACTTTTTCTTGCGTACGAAAGAAGAAAAGCATAATCTGCCGCAGTGAAAGTGGTAATGCGATTGTAATCGATATTTCCACCTGCGTCAATCAACTGCGTTGTATTCGGAATATCATCCACTGCAAATCGAACCATGCTCACACCGAATGAACTCATGCTGTCAATTCTTCCTGCAACAGCTAAATAATCATACTTCGCAATGGAAGCAAAATATTCCGCGTGCATGAGGCCAACTTGCGCCTTACTGTTTATCCCAAGCAAGCCTGCAGGATTCCAATAACCAGAAGTAACATCATTAACAGAAGCGACAGTAGCATTTGCCATACTCAATGCACGAGCTCCTACACCAATGGCGAGAAATTCATTACTGTATTTTGGTGCTTGAGCTTGAACAGGATTAACAAATAGTACTGTTGCAATGCCAATAAAAATGGAGAGTAGTTGTTTCATAATGAATAGGATAAAGTTAAGCCAATCCTTCGACGTCTGCAAAACGAATTATGGCTTAATATATTGTGCCAATTCCAATGAAAACAGCCTCGTAAAGACCTTGGCTCCCTTTATATTCATGTGAAATGGGTCAATGAAAAGTTCTTTTCGAAATTGGATGCTGTCGTGTGCCATATTTATAAATGGTAAACCGCGCTTTTGGGCATATTGTTGGAACTCTGAAATCAGCGAATTGTAATTCACGACAGCTTCTTCTGCACGATGAAAAATAGGAGCGAGTACCACAATGAGTTTAATTCCTTTTGATTGACAAATATCCTGAATGTGTTGGAAGCTTGCCCAAATAAGTGGCTGTGGATTTGAAGCGTAGCTTGTGATTTTGACCGTATCCAAATCACCTTGATCAATGGTGGTAACGGCAGGAGCAAAACCATTCACATAATCACTATCATATTTTCCAGGTTTATTGAACCATCCACGCAATGCGGCATTGAGATAGCGCGCTTTGAAATAAGGCATGCTGTAAAAGGACAGATATTTGAAATAAGGGAAACGTTTGTCACGCTCGCATAATCCTGCGTACAATTCTGGATTATCGAGATAGGGAAAGTACCTTGGGAAATTGTAGATGGTGTCTGAATTGCCATTAAACGTGTGCAAATCGAGATTGAGAATAACATATTTTGGAGCTTTACTATGTACTAAATAAGCTTCAAGTTCAGTGCAAAAGAGTGGCATTGTTGCACCCGCAATTCCAATATTGAAAGTGTGAAGTTGGTTTGCCGAATCAATAATGGGTGTGTAAAATTGGCCTTCTGCCCTCGAAGAACCAATGACAAGGATGTCAAAATTATTTGCCTCTTCAAAAGATTGTCGGAGTTTGGCGAATTCACCGCTTTTGTTTTTTCGAATTCCAATATATTCCAATTCGCGCACGATGTACAAAAGTGCGAGAGCGATGGATGTATATAGAAGAATTTTTTTCACGATTTATTTAAAGTATTAGTAATGTTTTTTTAGAAGTGAAAATAAACGAATTCATTTGAGTTGAAATTTCCAATGACGAATAGCAGTACAAAAATGAAAACATAAAATGCTGGGCGCATCCATTTATCGAAAGATGGAATTTTGTTCAACCACGTGTGTTCTTCATTGAGCTCTTTCAGGTAAAGGAAAGCAATTCCAAATAGTGCCAAGAATAATGGGAAGGAGTCTTGTATTGATTTCAAGTCAAGCAGCATTTTTGAAATGTTCCAATGGAAACTAAAAATCTTTGTGTAAATGATTTGAAGATCCTCAAATGAATTTGCACGAAATGCAAGGAGAGTTAGGGTGTGAAATAACATAAAATAAATCCACCCGAATGTTTTGTAAGTGTGCTGACTGAACGATGGAAATTTTCTTTTACAAATTATTTCAATGATATAAACAATTCCATGAGTGGCGCCCCAAACCACAAATGTCCATTTTGCACCATGCCATAATCCACTGATTAAAAATGTGAGAAAAATATTCAGCATAAATCTTTTGAAAGAACTGCGATTTCCACCCAATGAAATATAGAGGTAATCGCGGAACCATCTGGTCATGCTGATGTGGTTGCGTTTCCAAAAGTCGTGCAATGATCTTGATAGTAATGGTCTCAAATAATTCAATTGCAATTCATACCCGAAAAATTTCGCGACACCAGTTGCGATATCCGTATAGCCGGAAAAATCACAATACACTTGCACCACAAAAAAGAAACCTGCGATGAACAAGGTGAGTCCATCATAATTTCCAGGATGATTGAAAAAAGGAATTACAAAATCGGAAAGACGATCTGCGATGGCAATCTTTTTAAAAAAACCCCAAAGTGCAATTTTTGTTCCTGCAATGATATTTTCCTTGGTAAGGAATGTTCGCTTGTGAAATTGAACTCCCAATTCATTGAAGCGTGCAATTGGTCCTGCTACGAGTTGCGGAAAAAATGAAACGAACAAGGCAAATGTTCCAAGATTTTTTTCTGCAGAAATTTTTCCACGATAAACGTCGATGACATAACCCATGGAATGAAAAGTGTAAAAGGAAAGTCCAATTGGAATGATAAGGGCTTCCATGTAATGTGGCGAATTTCCCGATAGCAATGAACCTGTAAATGAAAAAGTGTTATACAGAAATGCAGAATATTTGAAACCCGCAAGACAACCGAGGTTGGTTATTATGCTTATGAGTAACCATTTCTTGGGCAAATTTTGAATTTTGAATTTTGAATTTTGAATTTTTGGATCTTGAAGCTTGGATCTTGAGTTTTGGATTTTCAACCCAACGTACCAATCAATTAAAGTGGTTCCAGCCAATAGAATTCCAAACCATGGATTCCAGCTCATGTAGAAATAATAGCTGGCAACAAGCAACAATCCTCCTCTCCATTTGTATGGAATCAACCAGTGGAGAATGAAAACCACGGGAAGGAAAATCATGAACTGGAGAGAGTTGAAGAGCATTCGTTGTAAAAATAACTTATTCCTGTGGAAGATGTGGTGATATGCTGATATGCTGATATGCTGATATGCTGATGTGCTGATATGCTGATGGGAAAATAATTTAGAAACTCCCTTTATCAGCACATCCCTTTATCAGCACATCCCTTTATCAGCACATCCCTTTATCAGCACATCCCTTTATCAGCACATCCCTTTATCAGAGCATCCCTTCCTTCTACTATCTTTGTCCTAATGAAACTCTTTAACATTCCGAATCTGTTCACGCTGGGGAATTTGCTTTGCGGTTGTTTGGCGATTGTATTTGCGTTTGAGGGGAATTTGGTTTGGAGTGCCTATTTGGTGGGCATTGCCTGTGTGTTGGATTTTTTAGATGGTTTTTTGGCGCGCTTGCTCAAGCAACATTCTGAAATTGGGAAACAGCTGGATTCATTGGCGGATATGGTTTCATTTGGTGTAGTGCCGGGTGTGATAGTATTTGTTTTGTTGAAAACATGGTCTCATTCAGAAAAGGGACTTGATCAATTTTCACAGTATGATTTTTTGCCTTACATCGCATTCATAATTCCCCTATTTTCTGCGCTTCGTTTGGCGAAATTCAATATTGACACACGGCAAAGTGATTCATTTATTGGAGTTCCAACACCAGCCAATACAATTCTTATTGCTTCTCTACCTTTGATGATTCATTTTAAAAAGGAAATGTGGTTTCTTGATGTGGAGGCTAATCTCAGAATATTCGTTCATCCCTATTCTCTGATTGCACTTTCAATCATCATGTCGATCCTGCTCATCGCAGAAATTCCACTCTTCGCATTGAAATTCAAATCGTACGGTTGGAAGGGAAATGAAATTCGTTGGAGTTTTCTTGCCTTGAGCGTAATACTTTTGGCCACTTTACAATTTGTGGGAATCCCATTGGCGATTGTTCTTTATGTTTTGATGTCGGTGGGGAATAATCTTGTGAAAAGGAAAGTGGCAGGAGACAGGTGACAGGTGGCAAGTGACAAGTGACAGGTGGCAGGTGACAGGTGACAAGTGAGACCTCCGTGTCTCTGTGTTATTTTTTTTTCGTTTGAAACTGAGATGGTCTGAAATAGCCCCGATAATAGCGAAAAGCACGAAGTGTGAGAGCATGAGCGATTGCCGGACTTGTAGCGGATAGCGGGTAAAATGTTGATAAAATACAACAAACTCCCTGCTCCTAATCCTTAAATTTGCTCTCCATAATCTCGGATTTTCCAATCATCAAATTTTCAAATAATCGAATATGAAATTCAAAGCAGAAATTGACGTAATGCCACTCAAAGCATTGCTTGATCCACAAGGAAAAGCAGTGACAGGAAGTATGAAAAATCTTGGATTAGCTGAGATTCAAAACGTGCGTATTGGGAAACACATTACGCTTGAAATTGATGCTGCAACAAAAGAAGCTGCGTCGGTGAAAGTGGATGAAGCCTGCAAGAAATTATTGGCGAATCAGATTATGGAGTTTTATGAGTTTACGATTGAGGAAGTGAAATGAAAAAAAGGGTAGTAGGTAGTAAGTCGTAGGTAAAAAGTATACTATTTAAGCCATTTTTTTTTCAAGTACTTACTACTTACTACCTACTACCTACTACCTACTACCTACTACCTACTACCTACTACCTACTACCAACCGTTTCATGAAATTTTACAAATACCCGCTTGCACTTGTTTCTTATGCCTTACTGGCAATTTTTGGTTTGGCATATGGATGGAATTGGCTGGCTAATGCAAAACTGGAAACATATTGGTATTATTTTCCTGAAGGTGCCGGAATTTATCTTTTGATTGCATTCGTGCTTTCGAAACTGAATATTCAATGGGAATGGGAAGTTGCCATTCAGGTGGCATTTGTACTTGCGCCTGTTTTGTGGTATGTGAATATCAAAGATCCATACAAACATCCCGAATATATTTTCGTTGTCAATTATGGATATACCGGGAAATTGGATGTGATTTTCAATCTTGAAAAAAATGCTCCGACCAATGCGCACAGTACCGCGGATACTTTATATTTTAATTTTGATGAGCACGGAGAGATTCTCTTGAACGAGGACGTTGCCTTTGTAAAAGCGGCGATGAAAAAGAATTTATTTTTACTTTACCCCAACGCATCCAGAAGCAGAATTCCTTTCGTTGAAAAAAGCGCATTGCCTTCCGATACAACAAAAGTGGTTTTGGTAGCTGATTCAGTGGAAGCCGATAAAGGAAGAATGAAAGTGATGCACTACAGAATTGATTATCCGCAGAAACTCAAGTAATTCAAAATTCAGAATTAATCTTGTGGAGGATCCGGTGCAGATGTGTAGCCTACTTTTTTAGGCTTCAATGTTTTTGGAAAAATCACATTGATCAAATCATCATCCATGGTAAGCATCGTCAAAGAAATTCCGTTCACAATGGTCATTGGAGCTTCAAATTTCATTTTTGGTTTGTAAACCTCAAACGATCCATCGGCAAGTTTGCGATACATGGCAATGATTTTTCCATCTTTCACTTCCACTTTTCCATTGTAACATTGCGCCTCATCACCTACGCGAACGGAAATGATGATATCATCATAAATCCCGTCTTTCACATCTTCAGCACCACGCTCTTCAAATTTTTGTTCCCATCGGGTATAACAATTGGAAGGAGTTGTAATTGGCGGAGTTGTTGTTTGTGCCGTAGCACCCATAAAAAGCAATAGCGAAAAAATACTTGTGTAAAATAATTTCATGAAGAGGTATGTTTTTTGGTAGAGTGATTATAAAGATAGCAAAATCTGTACCACTAAAAAGGGTCGGGTGACAAGGGACGAGGGAGGCTTGAAATGTCGATGGAATGCATGTTGTCGCATCCCATGTCCCATTCGTCCCACGTCCCTTTCGTCCCATGCCCCACGTCCCTTTATTTTAAATGAATTTGTTTTTTTCAAAAATTTAAACCTCCTTTGCGCCCTCAAAATATTTTTCACGTTAGGTCAATATCTGAATTTTAGTTTTTTAGTAAGTCTTATTTTTTAGAAAGGAATCTCATGTCATTAGTTAAAACTTATGGTTGCGCCGTATATGGAATTAGCGCTACAACAGTAACAGTTGAAGTCAACATTGATACTGGAATTAATTTTCACATTGTTGGTTTGCCCGACAGCGCCGTGAAAGAAAGTCAACAGCGAATTGATGCCGCTTTGAAAAATAACGGATTCAAAATTCCTGGAAAAAAAATCACGGTAAATCTAGCTCCTGCTGATATTCGCAAGGAAGGTTCGTCTTATGATTTGCCAATAGCAATGGGAATTCTTTGTGCCTCTGGGCAATTGGTAACAGAGGAGATTTCGAATTATGTCATCATGGGCGAACTTTCTCTTGATGGGATTTTGCGACCCGTGCGAGGTTCTTTACCAATGGCATTGCATGCAAAAGCATCTGGCTTCAAAGGTGTTATTCTTCCCGTGGAAAATGCGAAAGAAGCCGCGGTTGTTGATGGAATTGATGTGTATGGAATTTCCACAATAAGTGAAGTCATTCATTTCTTCGAAGGAAATTCTGAAGTTCTTCCAATAAAAATTGATCTCGAAGCAGAATTTTCAAAACCAATTAATTTGGTTGATGTTGATTTCTCCGACGTAAAAGGTCAGGAAAATATCAAGCGCGCTTTGGAAATTGCTGCATCGGGTGGCCATAATATTCTCATGGTTGGTCCTCCAGGCGCTGGAAAAACAATGTTGGCAAAACGTTTATCAGGAATTCTTCCACCAATGACATTAGAAGAAGCATTGGAAACCACAAAAATTCATTCGGTAGCAGGAAAAACTTCCAAAAATTCGGGATTGATTACTTCACGACCATTTCGTGCACCGCATCACACCATTTCCGATGTGGCCTTAGTCGGAGGAGGTTCACATCCGCAACCAGGTGAAATTTCATTGGCACACAATGGTGTTTTATTTCTTGATGAATTGCCCGAATACAAACGAACTGTTCTTGAAGTGATGCGTCAACCTTTGGAAGATCGCATTGTCACTATTTCACGTGCAAAGTTTACGGTTGTTTATCCCGCAGGATTTATGTTGGTCACTTCCATGAATCCTTGTCCTTGTGGATACTACAATCATCCTGAGAAAGAATGTGTTTGTCCTCCTGGCGGTGTGCAGAAATATTTGAATCGTTTATCTGGACCATTACTTGATCGAATTGACATTCACATCGAAGTTACGCCTGTTGGTTTTAATGAATTGACAGATCGTCGTCCTGCAGAATCGAGTTCAGCTGTTCGCGAACGAGTAGTAAAAGCGCGATTGATTCAATTGAAACGTTTCGAAGGGATGGAAGGGATTTATTCGAATGCACAAATGAATCCAAGTTTGTTGCGTGATGTTTGTCGCATAGATGAAGCTGGACAGCAATTGTTGAAGACTGCAATGGAGCGATTGGGATTATCTGCTCGCGCTTATGACAGGATTTTGAAAGTGGCGCGAACCATTGCTGATTTGGATGGAGCAAGTGGTATTGAAACACAACATTTGGCAGAGGCGATACAGTATAGAAGTTTGGATAGGGAGAATTGGGCGGGATAGCCGCAGATTGCGCAGATTTTCACAGATTGATTTTATAAATAGAAAAATAAATATGATGATTGAAAATTCAGAATATGGAATAAATAAGTATCCAGTGGACAAGTATCCTGAACAAGAGTTGACAAGAAAAATTATTGGAATTTGTATGGAAGTTCATAGACAATTAGGTCACGGGTTTCTTGAAGTGGTTTATCAGGAAGCATTAAGTCATGAATTGAGTTTGAAAGGGGTTACTTTTGAAAGAGAAAAAAGATATACAATTGCATATAGAGAAATTATATTGTCTCACTTTTATGTTGCAGATTTTGTTATTGAAGGTCGGCTAATTCTTGAATTGAAAGCGCAAAGCGGAATAGTTGATGAACATTATAAACAAGTCATTAATTATCTTGCAGCATCGAAAAACGAATGTGGATTGATCATTAATTTTGGAGAACCATCCTTGAAATTCAAGAGAGTCATTTTGACAACGAAAAATAATCTGCGCAAATCTGCGTAATCAGCGGCAAAACATTCTTAAACTTGTGATCTCAAAAATATTCGATGCATAGAATTCTCTTTATTGTGACACTTTTCCTTTCAATTTCACTCTTTGCTCAGAGAGACTCTATAATTGGTAGTATTAATTGTCATCTTATTTCTGATAGTTCTGATACCGGAACTTCCTGGATTCAACAGAAAATAAAAAGGAAATCGGGTGAACAATTCAATGGTGTTTATTTTGAAATTTATCCTGATGGAAAATTAAAAGCGAAAGGGTATTACAAAAGAGGAAAACGAAACGAAAAGTGGATTCGCTATTATCCTTCAGGACAAAAATCTGTAGAGGGATATTTTGATGTTGGTTATAAATCGGATTTGTGGATGGAATATTATCCAAGCGGACAAATTTCTTGGAAAGGGAATTTTTATAAAAACATGCCTTCAGGATTTTGGAGATATTTTTACGAAAATGGAATCCAGAAATCCATGACGCGTTATTTGATAAAGACTTCTAGAGTAATGGGAAAGGCAACTGCTACTGCCAAAGGCCGTTCCTTCAAATCAAATATGGAAACGCATTACACCATTTCTCCTGCCGATTCATTGGTTGAATATTATCCTGATGGAAAATTGAAAATAAGAATCCTTTACGGCCACAAAGGTGGATTGAATGGAGCGTGTGATTTTTACTATGCGAATGGTGTGAAAAGTTTTCACGGTCAATATCTGGAAGGAAAAGAAGTGGGGGATTGGTTTTATAATTGTCCAGATGGAAAACTTTTTAAATTCACACGATTCACAAGCGTAGCCAATCAAGCTGATGTAAGAATTGAGACGGATGAAAATTGCGATGTTGCGACAATAGAGCCGGAGATGATTTGGAAAACACAAACATTTCCTCCCATTGAATAATTTATTTCTTCTTTGATTTCCCTTTTCTGATTGACGCAAAAAAATCCTCATCACCTTTCAGGATCGGCTTTCCGTACTTGCGCAAGAATTTGGAATAATAGTGCAGTAATGCACGAATGTCCTTTGCACTTGGATATTTCGAAGTAAGTTTGGGTTGTAGTGAAACAATTTCAGGTGCAAGTTCTCGAATGAGTCGATCCATTCTATAGGCGTGACTACCTACATTAAAAACGAGCCAAGGCGCACATGAATATTCCGAATTTATGCTGAGCGTAACATCATTTTCCGAATTGTCATAAAAATAGGCGCATTCGGGTGGTGTTACATTCCTTGAATATTTCATTTTGTATCTACTTTCCAAAAAACCGAAAGCTTCACGCACAAGCGAAGTCATTTCATCATAAGTGCCTTTCCAAATTTTGACTGCACCTTCTTTTGTCACGCGGGTGGATGGCTTTTTTGATGCCGTTTTTTTTGTAACCGTTTTTTTTGCGGATTTGCTTTTTGTTGCTGATGGAAGTTTCTTTTTCATGGTATTCAATTTGCCAAGCTTGATAATTGGGCTGAGTCAGAAACAAGTTTAAACAAAAAAACCTCTTCAATTAAGAAGAGGTTTTTTGCGTGGCATTTTATTAGAAAATATTATTCTGCAAGAACGATGATTTTGTTTTTGTGAATTTCAGCAACACCACCGTTGATTTCAAAATATTGTGTTTCTGTTTTGCTGTCAACAATTTTGATTTTTCCTTTTTTAAGGGAAGAAATCATTGAAGCGTGTTTGTTCAATGCACCGAATTTTCCATCCGATCCTGGCAACACCACCGACTTCACGTCGCCGCTGAACAATTTTTTATCTGGAGTAATTATCTCTAAAAACATTTCTTCTCTTATTTCACCCCTCTCATTTGGAGAGGGGCCGGGGGTGAGGTTTTTTAATTTACTTCAGATAACATTTTCTTTCCTTTTGCGATTGCATCTTCAATAGATCCAACAAGGTTGAAAGCAGCTTCAGGATATTCATCCACTTCACCATCCATGATCATGTTGAAACCTTTGATGGTTTCTTCGATGTTCACGAATACTCCTTTGAGTCCGGTGAATTGTTCCGCAACGTGGAAAGGTTGAGAAAGGAAACGTTGTACACGACGCGCACGATGCACGACGAGTTTATCTTCTTC
>CAIQQJ010000116.1 GCA_903873905.1 uncultured Flavobacteriales bacterium | reverse complement strand
TATTTCATTTTCATTTTTCTATTTTCATAATCCTTTCGTCCTCTTGGTAGGCGTTTGATGTTCGGCAGTTTAGTCCCAACATTTCTGTTGGGAGTATCGGCCACTCACCCACCTCTCCTATGTTTATTTCATTTTCATTTTTCTATTTTCATAATCCTTTCGTCCTCTTGGTAGGCGTTTGATGTTCGGCAGTTTAGTCCCAACATTTCTGTTGGGAGTATCGGCCACTCACCCACCTCTCCTGATGGTAAATTATTGAGGCGCAAAGGTAAAAAAACTTTCGAGCATACTACGTGTATTTATACTGCAATTTTAGGCTTGGCTAATTTGCCCAATTCAAGTGCCGGCGTGGGTTTCAGATGTTATATTTGCATTCATCCCCTCACCAATCAATTGCACATGGGTCTTTTCAAGTATTGCTTTTTCGCCATTACCACTGTTTTGCTGCTTTCTACTTGTGGTTCACCTGAAGGCAAATTTCAAAATAACGACTCAACAAAAAATTCCAACATTGACACTTCCGTCAAATTTATTCATACCAATGGCGCCACAAAATGGGAAAGTGATTGGTCCAAAGAAAATGTTGTAGTGTATCAATGGAAAGCCGAACCTGGAAGTCTTCATCCAACGAATGGATTAAATACGGATGCTGCCCTCGTAATAATGAGTTTTACACAACGCTTTCTGGTTAGTTCAGATATGGAGGATTTGAAATTTCGACCTGATTTAATCAAGTCGTTGCCAAGCGTTTCATCAGATGGGTTACGTTATTCTTACGAATTAAAAGAAGAACCAACTTGGGATGATGGAACGCAATTAAGTGTTGATGATGTACTATTTACCGTCATGGCTTGGAAATGTCCATTGACCGATGATGCTTTTGCTCGCTCAACTTTTGATTATGTAAAATCAATTGAGAAAGATCCATCCAATCCGCGGAAATTTTATGTTCTAATGAAAGCAAAATACATTCAAAACGATGCCGTATTTGCTGATATGCCAATTTTGCAAAAGAAATTTCTCGATCCAAAAAATATTCTTTCCAATTATTCAATGGGACTATTTGATGATTCAAGTTTTACAAAGAAGAAACATGGAGATCTCGAAATGTGGGCGAAGGAATTCAATGATGAAAAATATGGTCACGATATAAATTTCTTCAATGGCCTAGGAGCTTATAAGATTACAGCTTGGGAAGAACAGCAAAGAATCGAATTAACAAAAAAGAAAAATCATTGGACGTCCAAATTGAAAAATCCGAACATGTATGATGTGGCATTACCGGAAAAAATAATTTTCAAATTGAACCTTGATGACAATAACATTGCAATTTCTTTGGCACAACAAACCATCGACGCCTCTTCCTGGATCAGTACACGAGGCTTGGTTGAACTGAGTAAAGACAGCAATTTCACCCGCAATTATCATTATGCTTTTGTTCCAAATTTCGGTTACCAGTATATGGGATTGAACATGAAACCAGCAGCTGTCAATCGGATTCCATTTTTTACGGATGTGCGCGTACGAAGAGCCATGGCTTATCTTACGCCAGTGAATGACCTCAACAATAATTATTTTTCTGGTAAAGCATTACGCATGACAAGTTTGGTTTCCCCAATAAATAAAGACATTTATGATGCAACATTGCAACCCATTCCATATGCTATTGAAAAAGCAAAACAATTATTGGAGGAAGCAGGCTGGATAGATACGGACGGTGATAATATCCGCGATAAAATGATTGATGGAAAAAAAGTTCAGTTTGAATGCGAACTGTATATTTCACAAGGTCCAATTTTTTTAAGTATTGCAACTGATGTAGCAAAAGCCATGTACCCTGCAGGAATAAAAGTGGATGTCAAAGTAATTGAATTCAGTGCTATGAATGAGCTTCTTGCACAACATAAATTCGATATGTATCTCGGCGCATGGTCTGGAGGATTTGCAGCGGAAGATTATAAACAGGTATGGCATTCCACTTCTTGGGGTAACAATGGTTCAAATTTTATTGGCTTTGGTACTACCCAATCGGATGCTCTCATTGATTCGTTGAGAACAACAATTGATGCTACAGAAAGAATGCCAATGGAAAAACGTTTACAGAAAATTATTTACGACGAACAACCATATGTTTTTCTATTCTCAGCACCAAGAAAAATGGTCATTCATAAACGATTTGACAATGCCGATTTCTATTATGAAAGACCGGGCATGAAAATCAATAATCTTCGATTGATGTCACCTGGAAATAGGGCAAGAATTGCTCCGGTGAACTGAGTTCAGAATTAAAACGATGCTGAAATATATTAGTAAACGCATTTTCGTTTTTATTCCCACACTATTTGTTATCTCCTTGATGGCATTTGTCATTAGCATTAATTCTCCAGGTGATCCTGTTGAATCACTTTATTCAGGTGTGAAAGAAAAGCCTGGAACATTCAATGCAAATACTTCTCATGAAAAACAATTGCTTCGTCATAGACTGGGCCTTGATCTTCCTGTATTTTATTTTACAATTGGAAGTTTAGCCTCTCCCGATACAATTTATAAAGTTTTTGATTCAAATAAAAAAAATGCAATTGAACGGTTGATTGACCAATATGGAAATTGGAATTCCATCAATGCTTGGTTGAAAGCGCTCGAATCAATTACAAAAAAAATAAATTCTGTTGCTCCTGATTCTGTTGCATATGCGCAGCAAGGAATTGAAATAACCAATCAACATGTCGATGAAGCCCGCCAAGAAATTTACGCGTTGTCGGTATGTTATGAGGAAGTGGTTATTTCAAGCAAACTTTCCAAACTTCAAAAAATGATGGCAGCGGAATCTTCATTGGGAAATCATTCACCGCTTTATTTTCTCCACAAAGCATTGCCCTCTTGTCGGCAATCATTTGAGGATATGAAAGTAAATTCTTCCCAATGGAAAAATTGGATTCCATGCATCCGATTTTATGGATACAATCAATATCACCGTTGGATTTTTGGAGATGGGAATTGGCTTACAGGTAAAGGTTGGGGAAATACGGAAGGAATTATTCGAGGTGATTTCGGAACTTCTTTTGCAACAAAACAAGCCGTTACAAAAACAATTACGCGTGCCATTCCGTGGTCGCTGTTTTTTACGATCATGTCAGTTTTTCTTGCATATCTCATTAGCATTCCAATAGGAATTCGTGCCGCAGAAAAACGTGGAAGTGTTTTTGATCATGGCTCTTCTGTTGTATTGTTTATGTTATATTCCACAGCCATATTTTTCATGGCAACATTATTGTTACTGCTTTTTGCAAATCCTGCGGTATTCAATATTTTTCCTGCGAATGGAGTAAAACCTGCAACTGGTTATCCCGATGGAATTTCATTGTGGGGGAAATTTAAAATCACATTGCCTTATCTCATCCTTCCTCTTGCGTGCTACACGTACAGCTCATTTGCCTTCCTAAGTAGAACCATGCGCGTTTCCATGCTCGAAGTAATCAGCCAGGATTATATCAGAACGGCGAAAGCAAAAGGCCTTTCAAATTATTTGGTGATTTACAAACACGCATTGAGAAATGCCTTGCTGCCCATCATAACAGTTTTTGCAAATATTTTTCCTGCGGCAGTGGGCGGTGCTGTGATCATTGAAGTAATTTTCGGAATTCCAGGAATGGGACAGGAAATTTTTCAAGCGATTTCTTCAAAAGATTATCCCATGATTGTCTGTGTTTTTTCATTGTCAGGTTTCCTAACACTCATCGGTTATCTCGTTGCTGATATTCTTTATGCTGTTGTTGATCCACGAATAACCTATTCGAAATAATTCAGGTATGTCGGAAGAAAAAAAATCGAATCCTGAAGCGCAACATTCTCAAGAGAGAACGGTGGATAAAACCGTTTTGATTAAAAATGAGGAGGATTCTGCAAAAATTTCAGGCAAGGATTTTTCTTTCAGGAAATATGCTTGGAAACAATTCAAAAAAAATAAACCTGCGTATTTTTCACTTTATATTTTGGCCTTTTTGCTTGTATTGGCACTTCTCGCTCCTATTCTTGCAAATGAACGTCCCTTGTACATGAAATATCAAGGACAAACTTTTTTTCCTGCATTTTCATTCGCCAATAATTATCACATCAAGAATTCCAAAACAGGAATTGAAGAAAACATTCAACTCGATTTGGTCGAATGGAAAAGAATGAATCTTGAATCTGTTATTTGGGCTCCTATTACTTGGTCGCCAGGAAAAAGTGATCGGTACAATAGAAATTATGTTGGGCCAAATGATCCGCAACGTTTCATTGACAGAAAAGGTGACACACTTTACATGCCTGCGCGATTCAAACATTTACTTGGAACAAATGAATCAGGCGAGGATGTTTTGGCGGGACTGATTCACGGCGGAAGAGTTTCCTTGAGTATTGGATTTTTGTCAATGGGAATTGCATCCATTTTAGGATTATTCCTAGGCGCATTAGCCGGATATTTCGGTGATACAAGATTGCAAACAACACGCGCGAAATTTTGGATGGTGATTATCGGTATTCCATTAGCATGGTTTTACGCTTTCAGTTTCAGAAGTTTTACTTTGAAAGATGCGATGGCACATTCCGGTTCATCCTTTCTTTTACAACTCATCATCAGTATTCTGGTTTTTTCATTGGTGATTTTTATTTTTTCGAAACTTGGAAAACTTTTCAGCAAAGGGAAAAAACTCGGACAATTTGTTTATGTTCCTGTTGACTCCATAATTTCCAGATCAATTGAAATCCTGAATTCCATTCCAACATTGATTCTTATTTTATCACTCGCATCATTGGCAAAAGAAGAATCAATAGTTTATGTAATGGTAATAATCGGTTTGACTTCATGGACAGGCATTGCACGATTCACACGCGCGGAATTTTTAAGAATACGAAGTATGGATTACATACAAGCAGCACAAGCAATGGGATTTAAGGAAAGCAGAATTATTTTTCGTCATGCATTGTTGAATGGAATGGCTCCTTCACTTGTTTCCATTGCTTTCGGAATAGCAGGAGCAATTCTCATTGAATCAAGTTTGTCCTTTTTAGGAATTGGTGTACCAAAAGATTTAGTGACCTGGGGAAAACTATTGAGTCAGGGGAAAGATAATTTTCATGCTTGGTGGCTGATTGTTTTTCCAGGCATTGCAATTTTCATTACGGTAACCGCATATAATTTAATTGGTGATGGATTGCGAGATGCGCTAGACCCAAAGTTGAAAAGGTGATTGCAGATTTTAAAAAGAATAAAACCAAAAGCCTCAATTTGTTCTGTTAAATGCGTGAAAACTGTTATTATTTTGAATTTTCGTACAGAATGTCCCTTGGCAGGAATAAATCAACACAACAATAATCATTGGCCAAATCATCATTGGTTATGGATATTTATAATCGAAAAAGCCACCTTTAACACAATAAAACGTCTTAATACGGAGTTACATAGTTCAACCTCTGATATTTCATTAATTTTGAGCAATGCGATTGAAAACTGTTTTTGGTAAGTTCCTGCTAATATGTGCTTTAAGCATGGCGTTACCACTATTATTAAAATCGCAAACGGCAATCGACTCCACAAAAAAAATAATTCAGTTTTCGGGAATCGCGGTTGATGCCGATAGCCTTACTCCTCTTCCATTCGTTGCCATTGTTGTTCGTCATACCGAACGCGGTGTATACAGCAATATGAAAGGTTATTATTCAATCGTTGTTCAACCAAAAGACACGATTGATTTTTATGCTTTGGGATATCACAGAGCGTCATTTATTATTGCCGACACTTTCACTACAAACCAATATACGCACGTACAGGGTTTGCATACTGATACAATTATTTTGCACGAAGCTGTTATATATCCGTGGCCATCAAGAGACCAATTCAAAAATGCATTCCTAACTGCAACTGTTCCAGGCGACGATCTTGAACACGCGCGTGCAAATCTTTCGCAAGCAGCAATGATTCGTGAGGCGCAGAATGTCACAATGGATGGGGGAATGGTTTACGCTTCATCGATGCAACAACAAGTGAACAAAAATTATTATGCCGGCCAAAAACCTCCGAATAATTTATTAAACCCAATAGCTTGGGCACGTTTTATTCAATCCGTTCAGAATGGTGATTTGAAAAAAAAGTAGTCTGTATTCGAGATTCACAAAAAAATAACAGGAAATAAATTGCACGTTATCGATTCAAAAATCAAGATTTCTATTTCCGGATTCCAAGGCCTTGTTTTAAGAAAGGTTTTGGAATCTGTTTTTTTTGCGTTGCGTAAACTCAAAGTGAAACATTCACTACTAATAACATCATTTTTTCTCTCAGCAATTGTTTCGAATTTACATGCGCAAACCGCAAGTGTTGATGGAAAAATAAGAGACTCGCTCGGTGTTCCAGTTGACTTTGCCTATGTCGGTTATGTAGGAAGCAAGGCTGCTATTTACACGAATGAAAGCGGATATTATAAAATAACAATTCCTTCCGGTGTTGATGTAACAGTTGTGGTGGTTCGCAGTGGCTATATTCCTTATCGACAAACTTTAAATCTTTCTACTGGAGAAGAATTTCATTTGAACGTTACACTCAGCAAAAAAAATAATGTTGGCGATACGGTCATCATCAATGAACAACGTCCTCGCGATTATATTCCTCCAATAATTTTCGAACATCTTCCAGGGCCAAGCGTCGATGTTTCTGCAATTCTTCGCTTTGCCGGTGCGCAATCCAGCAATGAAATGAGCAATCAATATTCCGTGCGTGGTGGAAACTTTGATGAAAATTTAGTTTATGTAAACGACATTGAAGTGTATCGCCCATTTCTTACACGTTCCGGTCAGCAAGAAGGATTGAGTTTTGTGAACACGGATATGACCGATGAAATTTATTTTTCAACTGGAGGATTCGAAGCAAAGTACGGCGACAAAATGTCGTCTGTTCTCGATATCCATTATCGCACTCCTTCAAAATTCAAAGGTGTTGCCTCTGCAAGTTTGTTGGGATTCAATGCTGAAGTTGAAGGCGCATCTGATAATCGCCGTTTTACTTGGATGATTGGAATCCGGAACAAATCAAATCGCTATTTGTTGCGTTCACTGGATACGCATGGCGATTACAAAACAAATTTCAACGATGCGCAAGCATTTCTCACTTACAATTTCAGTGATCGTTGGTCGCTTGATTATCTCGGATCGTATGCGGAAAATCGTTACAATTTAGTTCCTGCCACTCGTGAAACCGATTTCGGAACATTGAACAATGCACTTCGCTTCACGGTTTATTTTGATGGTCAGGAAATAAATCGATTTCAAACCACGTTCAACGCACTTTCATTGAACTACGATGATCATCACCATTGGCGTACGAAATTTATTTTTTCTTCTTTCAATACCTATGAATCTGAAGCCTTCGATGTGCAAGGACAATATTACATTGATCAACTTGAAGCTGATTTTGGAAAACCTACTTTCGGACAAGTAGCTTTCAATCGTGGTGTTGGAACTTTCCTCAATCACGCGCGAAATTATTTGGATGCTTGGGTGAACAATGCTGAAATAAAAACATGGCGAACTGGCGAAAAATTCACCTGGTCATTCGGAGTACGATTTGAAAATGATCGCATCAAGGACCAAATGAGTGAATGGAATTATGTTGATTCTGCAGGTTATTCCATTCCATATTTACCAAGCAACAGTTTAGATCTTCAGGATGTTGTCAAAATGAATAATCAACTTTTTTCAAATCGATTGACGGGATATTCCCAAGTGCGTTACTTGAATATTTTAAAAGATTCCTCTCACCTTTCATTGACAATCGGTCTTCGTGCAAATTATTGGACGTTCAACAATCAACTCATCGTAAGTCCGCGTGCGCAACTGACATGGAAACCAAATTGGAAAAGAAACATTACGTTCAAAGCGGCAGGAGGTTTGTATGATCAACCACCATTTTACAGAGAGATGCGTGGCTTCGATGGAAAAATCAATTCAAACATTAAGGCGCAAACTTCTGCACACGCAGTTGTTGGAAGCGATTGGACTTTCAAAGCGTGGGGACGACCAATGCGATTTATTGCAGAAGGGTATTACAAATATCTCGATCATTTAATTCCATACGAAGTAAACGATGTGCGCATTACTTATTTCGGTTCTAATTTGTCGCACGGTTACGCATACGGACTTGATTTGAAATTGAACGGACAAATTGTAAAAGGTGTTGAGTCGTGGGCGAATCTTTCCATCATGCGCACAAAAGAGGATTTGTACAACGATAATTATTATCTCTATTTGAATTCCGCAGGTGATACAATCATTCCAGGCTACACGTACAACAATGTCAGAAAAGACAGCATTCTACAAACGCCTGGATATATTCCAAGGCCTACAGATCAGTTGGTCACTTTCGCTTTATATTTTCAGGATTATCTTCCTGTTCTCCCTGATTGCAAAATGAATCTCGGATTGATTTTTGGAAGTGGTTTGCCATTTGGTCCGCCAACGCATGAACGTTACAAGGCGATTTTCAGAATGCCACCCTATAGAAGAGTTGACATTGGTTTCTCCTATCAAATCATCAAGCCTGAAAAACCATTGCGTGATTCCAATCCATTTCACTTTATGAAATCGCTTTGGGTTGGAGTGGAAGTTTATAATTTGTTGCAAGTGCAAAACACACTTTCCTATTACTGGGTGAAAGATGTAACAGGAAGATCCTATGCAATTCCAAACTATCTAACGAATCGCCAATTGTCACTAAGAATGATTGTGCATTTCTAAGCTAAGATTTTCCTCAGATCTAATTTCCGAATTCACTCAAAAACTTAATTCGTACCAATCGAATTTCCTCTTGTGTAAAATCCTCTTCGCCCAATTCTGCAATTGCATCTTCAAGAGAATCTGATTCTGATTCCTTGAAATATTCAATGATCTCATCCTGCTTATCGGAATCCATCATGCTGTCGATATAATAGCTGATATTCAATTTTGTGCCGGAAAGAACAATGGTTTCAATTTCATGAATCAAATCATCCAACTTCAATCGCTTCGCTGCAGCAACATCAACCAAATCCAATTTACGATCAACACTTTGAATGATGTGGACTTTTAATCCGGATTTATTGATGATAGATTTCACCAGCAAATCCTGTGGACGTTCGATTTCATTTTCCTCCACATATTTTGCAATGAGATCAATGAAAGGTTTTCCAAACTTCAATGCTTTTCCTTGACCAACACCAGTGATGCGTGTCATCTCCTCCATGTTGATAGGATACTGAATCGCCATTTCATCCAAAGATGTTTCCTGAAAAATCACATAAGGAGGAAGATTTTTTTGACGCGCAACTTGTTTCACCAAATCTTTCAACATGGCAAATAAAACGGGATCAGATCCTGCTCCTGTTTTTCCACCTTCCATTTCATCATCATCATCGCTTTCCGCACCTTCATAATCATGATCGCGCGTTACGAACATAGGTGTTGGATTTGCAAGAAAATCTTTACCCGCTTTTGAAATTTTCAATAAACCATAATTATCAATGTCTTTTGTCAAAAAACATTCTAGCAAGGCAGTTCTAATTACAGCATTCCAATGCGCCTCATCTTTTCCATCTTCATTTCCTTTTCCAAAAACTTCAAGGTCATCGTGCTTGTAGGAAGAAACTGTTGAGGTAACATCTCCCAATAAAACCTGAATGATATGTTTGGATTTGAATTTTTCCTTTACATCACAAACGGTTTCAATCACCAAACAAACATCATCCGTCGCATCTATTTTCGCCCTAGGATGTTTACAATTATCACAATTATCACATTTATCTTCTTTATAAGTTTCACCGAAATAATGAAGTAAAACTTTTCTCCGACAAGCAGACGATTCTGCAAAAGCAACCGTTTCCAACAAAAGTTGTTTTCCAATTTCCACTTCAGCAACCGGTTTTCCCTTCATGAATTTCTCCAGCTTCTGAATATCCGCATAAGCATAGAATGAAAGACATTGTCCTTCTCCTCCATCACGGCCTGCACGACCTGTTTCCTGATAATAACCTTCCAATGATTTCGGAACATCATGATGAATTACAAAACGAACATCTGGTTTGTCAATGCCCATTCCAAATGCTATTGTTGCAACGATCACATCAATTTCTTCCATCAGAAAATCATCCTGTGTTTTTGCACGCGTTTGTGCATCGAGCCCAGCATGATAAGGAAGTGCTTTGATTCCATTCACCTGAAGAAATTCAGCAATCTCTTCCACTTTTTTTCGACTCAGGCAATAAATGATTCCAGATTTCCCGGTATTTTTTTTAATGAATTTGATAATCTCCTTCACCACATTCACTTTCGGACGAACCTCATAATAAAGATTTGGTCGATTGAAAGATGATTTAAAAATATTTGCCTCCAACATTCCGAGATTCTTTACAATGTCTTGCTGAACTTTTGGAGTTGCTGTTGCTGTCAATGCAATAATCGGAACTGTTCCAATTGCTTCTATGATATCACGAAGACGACGGTATTCTGGACGGAAATCATGGCCCCATTCTGAAATACAATGTGCTTCGTCAATTGCAAAAAATGAAATTTTTATTTCCTTGAAAAAATTGATGTTGTCCTCTTTAGTCAAGGATTCTGGAGCAACATAAAGCAACTTTGTTTTTCCTGAAGTAATGTCTTTTTTGACCTGAAGAATTTCAGCTTTGTTCAAGGATGAATTCATGAAATGCGCAATGCCATCTTCCGAACCATGATTTCGAATGGCATCCACTTGATTTTTCATCAAAGCAATCAAAGGGGAAACAATTATCGCTACACCATCACTCATCAAAGCCGGCAATTGGTAGCAAAGCGATTTTCCACCACCAGTTGGCATAATCACAAAAGTGTCTTTTCCATCGAGAACGCTCCTGATAATCTCTTCCTGATGTCCTTTGAACTTATTAAACCCAAAGTATTTTTGTAACTGTTCAGTCAAAGTAAGACTCTCAGTATCAGTCATCTTAATAATAATTAACTTGTAAAAAGGGAGAATGTAGTAATGTTGCTAGTAAAGATATAGTGAATTTTTCTTTCACTAGCAGTGGTTTGATCAGTTTTTTTCACATTTCTACGAATAGAACTTTTTGTACGACAAACTTTTAAAAGAGGCATTTTCCCTTGGTAATTTACAATTGTGAATCATTTCTTAATAATAAAAGGCAGCCTTCATTTGTAAACTTAATATCTTTCGAGACTTCAAAATAATATTATGAAAAACATCGTCACTTTTTGTTTCGCATTAATTTCCTTTTCAATGTTTGCGCAAGCTCCACAAGGTGTAAACTACCAAGGTGTTGCACGCGATAATTTGGGAAATCCATTAACCAATCAAGCACTTGGATTGCAATTAACAATTCACCAAGGCTCTTCAACAGGCACAGTTGTTTACAAGGAAAACCATTTTCCTACTTCCAATCAATTCGGTCTCTATAGCGTTCAGATGGGAATGGGTACACCAATTACGGCTACGTTCAGCGCTATAAATTGGGCGCTCGGTCCATTTTATTTGGAAATAGGAATGGATATTACTGGTGGAACAAATTTTGTTTCTGCTGGTTCTTCTCAATTGCTTTCAGTTCCTTATGCATTGTATGCACAAACTTCAGGAAGTTCTTCAGGTGGTCCAACTGGCCCAACAGGAGCTACAGGTCCTTCAGGTGCAAATGGCGCGACAGGACCAACTGGATCTGCAGGTTCCATTGGAGCAACAGGCCCAACTGGAATATCAGGAACAACAGGACAAGCTGTAACAGAAGTTTATGGGACAAGTCAATTGGTTGTGAGTTCATCAACCACAACCTACACACTGATTCCAGGATTAACACAAACAATTACCATTCCTGCGAATTGTAAAGTTATTGTCAACACAAGTGGAGGAATTCAAAGTACAGGCGCAACATCAGCAACTTTTTCTGTAGTAGATATTGGATTATTCTGTGATGGTGTTGTTTCAACTACAGGAGGCCAAAGGAGAATTGCCATTGCAAATACATCTGCACTTGCACAATTGATTTCCAATTGGTCTTTTCAACAGACCTATAATTTATCCGCATCAACTCACACCTTTGAAGTGAAAGCCATCAGTGGTGCTGTAGGTTCATCTAACGCAAACGTAAGCAGTGCTGCAGCCCCTCAATTACAAGGTGTGTTGACCGTAACAATTATCAAGTTGTAATATATCATAACCGCTAAATATTTTCTCATGAAAAAAATCATCCTTTTTATTGCAAGCGGAATTCTTGGCCATGTCCTAATTGCACAGTCAAGTGCCCCTGATGTTTTGGCTTCAGGAGGCGGATTTGCAAGTGGAGCGGGTTTTACTAATTCATTTACAATTGGACAAGGTTCGATTACTGGAACTTTTACGAGTGGAACTTTTATATTAACACAAGGTTTTCAGCAACCCACATCTATCGGCACAGGAATGGTTCCTGTGAATGAAAGTGAAACTCTTGGCCTTTTCCCAAATCCAAGCAATGGGCAATTTTTCCTGGAATACACATTATCGGAAAATGCCGATATCTCAATTGAGGCAGTAAACGTACTTGGACAAATTGTGTATTCTGAAAAAAGTTCAGGTTATGCAGGAAAACAACTTTTCCAAGTAAATCTATCGTCAAATGCAAATGGCGTGTATGTTATCCGTTGCACAATAAAATCCTTATCAGAAACTACCACGCACACTTCAAAAATCACTTTGACACGCTAATTCCGTAATGAAATTTTAAATTCTAGGTACTAATTATTTCAGCATTTCGATCTAAGAATACCAGGCTTCTGATACAGCTAAACAACTCCATAAATAACTTTCATTTGTCAGCTAAACTTTTTTTGTGAATTAGAAATAAATTAAAAAACATCCCGCCATTTATAACCCATGAAAATCGCCGCAATCGTTCCCGCTTTCAATGAATCGCATTCGATAAAAAATGTAGTCGAGGATTTATTGTCAGTTGCAATTAGTCATAAATTACAACTTACTGTTGTTGTGGTAAATGATTGCTCTACTGATGAAACTGGGAAAATCATCGACAAACTACACTGCGTTGCACTTCACCTTCCTGTCAACCTCGGCATTGGCGGTGCCATGCAAACTGGATTCAAATATGCTTTCGAGAATAATTTTGATTACGCCATTCAGGTTGATGGTGATGGACAGCATCCCGCATCTGAAATTCCAAAAATAATTGCAGCATCTATTAAAAACAATTGGGATGTTACAATCGGTTCGCGCTTTCTTTCGAAAGAAGGATTTCAATCTTCAAACATGCGTCGAGCAGGAATAAAATATTTTTCCCGACTTAACAAATTACTCACTGGGTTTTCAATCAATGATACGACATCGGGATTTCGATTGCTAAACCGAAAAGTACTTGCGCTAGTAAATGAATATTATCCTGATGAATATCCAGAACCTGAAGCGATAGTTTTATTTTCCAAGAATAAACTTCAAGTAGGAGAAGTTCAAGTGCAAATGCGTGAAAGGCAAGGAGGAGTTTCTTCAATTAACTCGGTGGGTGCAGTGTATTATATGATGAAAGTAACACTGGCAAGTCTTTTCACCAGAATTCGTAACATCTGAAAAATAGCACATTCGAAATTTGTGTTTTTTTAAGAAAACTTTAAGGTGGCAACCAACCTTTTAGGCATTTCCCTCGTCTTAATAAATAAATACATTACTTATCTTTACAAAAATATCACATATGAAAAAAGTGATTGTGGTTATAATGCTAGTTTCAGCATTTTCATTTTTCTTTTCCTGTACCCACCAACCAATTCTTCCAGATCATCAAGTAAGTTATCAGACTGACATTAAGCCAATTTTTATTAGTGGATGCCAACAATCTGGTTGCCATGATAGCGTTGGTTCTGGACATGGTGAGGCCTTCCCATTAGTGACTTATAATGATGTAGCTAGACGAGTTGTACCTGGCCAACCAAAGCAGAGTCGAATTTATCAATCCGTCACGACTGGTTCAGGAGAGGAATTCATGCCACGCCCGCCCTACTCTCCACTTACAGATCGTCAAATTAAATTGCTCTTTATTTGGATTGCCCAAGGAGCAAAAGACAATTAATTGAGAATATGAAAAAACTTTTTTTCCTTGCGGCCATTTCCGCTTGTGTATTCACATCGTGTTATAAAGATAAGTTAGATGAGATATATCCAGGGATTGGATTATTTACACCCTGTGATTCCACTGCTCATCCATCCTACAGCACTCACATAGCTCCCATAGTTCAAAACTTTTGCATCGGATGTCATTCCTCTTCCAATCCAAATGGTGGCGCAAATTTATCCACCTACTCTGGAGTTTTCCCCTGGACAGCTAATGGCACCTCCTCTGTTCTTGTAGGGGCATCTTGGCACAAACCAGGATTTCATCCAATGCCTCCAGGTTATCAACTCGATAGTTGTCAGTTGAGACAAATTTACAATTGGTGTCTTGATGGTTCTCCCAATAATTAATTTCTCCCAATTCATTTTATGAAAAAGATTCTCCTATCTGCATTGCTGTTTTCTTCGTTTCATCTGTTTGCACAAATTGATGATTTGCAAAGAATGGCCGACAGTATTGATGCATTAAATACTCCCGTTAAAGATTATACCAACGCAACATTTAAGGCAACTCAAATAATAGGATTCCCAACAACTGAGACAATGGGAAAAGGCGCTGTGGATATCCTAATTTCACACCGCTTCGGTGACATTGCTTCAGGAAACGGTAATCCCGCATACAATGCATTCGGCCTCGATGGAGGAGCTTGCATTCGTTTGGCATTGGATCACGGGATTACAGATTGGTTACAAGTTGGTATTGGAAGAACATCTGCAGATAAACTTGCTGATGCTTCAGTCAAAATAAAATTGTTGCGTCAAACTACTGACAATAAAACACCACTTTCAATGACGCTGCAGTCTAAGATCAATTATACATTCTTGCACGATCCAAATGCAGCCTTCACAGGAGTTGACAAATGGCATTATCCTGTTGATCGCATCTCCTATACAAATACATTGGTAGTCGCTAGAAAATTTAGCGAAAATCTTTCGTTGGAGTTAAATGAATTTTTCATTCACTACAATATCGTAGACCATGCGATTGACAAAAACAATATTTTTGCAACAGGTATTTCTGGTCGTTACAAAGTCTCCAAAAGATTTGCAATAACTTTTGAATACGCGTATCGAGTGAATAAATATATTGCGGATAAAACCATATACCATGATCCATTTGGAATTGGCTTCGATTTAGAAACAGGAGGCCACGTATTCCAAGTTTCTTTCTCCAATGAATACGGCATGAATGAGGCTCAATTTATCCCTTACAATACCAGCGATTGGTTAAAAGGAAATATTCGAGTTGGATTCAATATTGCCCGCGTATTTGCAAAGTCGCCTAAGAAGAAATAAGTTAAATAAAATAATTTGCAACAATGAAAAGGTTTGTCAGAAATGATGAACCTTTTTTATTTACACAACAATTCAGCAACTCTTTTATCAATCGGCAATGTAAAATCATTGGGCGACAAATTTTCCATTGGTAACCAACGAAAAATCTGCGCACGCTCCTTTACTTCAGGAAAATCAAAAGCATTCAGTACTACTTCAACTTTCTGAGGATTCGGAATTTCAACCTTATAATACACACTTATCATTTGATCATTGGAATGAAAAGCGGAGACAACAAAAAAATCAGTTGTATAAAAATGTTCGACTGAAATTGGTTCTTGCGCCAATTCTTCCACGCATTCACGTTTCACCGTTTCAATTAATCCTTCCCCCCACTCGTTCCCTCCTCCAGGAAATTTTGTCATATGTACGCCACCGCAAATCTCATCCGTCACAAGAATATTTCCTTCGTGGATGATCAACGCATAAACTCGTACATTATATTTTTTCATCTCTAACTTTTAATCAATCTATTTGAAATATTAACCAAAGTAAACCAGAAATAACAATCCAAATTTCAACCTTTCAACTTGCCCACTTTATTTTTTATTCCAAAGGTAATTTGGCAAATTGATTCAATCTTCCAACAGGATACCGATCAAATGATTTTTCCATGTATCCGGAATTGCGGTAAATGAAACTCAATTGCGCCCAATTACTTTTCGCAAAAGTTGTGTCAGATATTTTTTTTGTCATCAATTGCGCTTTTATTGCAGGATTACTTTTCAAAATACTATCGGCCTGCTCTTCAAAAATATAATCACTAAACCATTCTTTCTGTTGAAGAATTCCATCGAAAAAATTCCATGCAAAAAAGCTATCACCACCTTCAGGTTCCAAGGTTTCAACAATATATCGATTGCAGGATTGATTGACTTGAATTACAAAATCACCTTTGTAATATTGAATGAGTTGTGTGTCGCTTGAAATTTTAATTTTCGAATGCAAATAATGCGATTCATATGGCGAATTCGGCGATTTATAATCGTTGATATAATAAACACCAACTTTAATAGCAGTATCTTTTTTCAAACATTTCATTGTGACATTATTCAATTGCAATCGTTCAATTACTTTCGAATAAGATTGGGGAATGATGTACATCAATGGTGCAATGACATTAGCCGTTGAAGAATAAGTATTGTAAAATTTAATTTGTTTTTCATAAGGTGCATTTCTATCATAATACAATCTTTGAAGACCTGAAACTTCCGACAATTTATGTTTCGCTTCAAAACCACGGAAAGATATCCATTCGAATTGAGTAGTGTCTAATGCCCAATTCAAAGAATATTTTTTTTCACTGGCAACAAAATCATCAGCATCACGGTGGAGTTTCTTAATCGTGTCATTTTGTTTCGAACAATAATTTATTGTGGAAAGAAGAAATTCATACGTGGCCCACACTCTATCATTGTAAGGTTTCCACATGTGCGTTTCCGTTACAAAACTCAAACAATTAAAAAGTGAAGTGTAACCAGTAGAAAACCTTGGCGTTTCCAGAAACCCCTCGATTCCTGATTCTGGAGTTTCTCCAATAGATTCTACATAGGGACACATGTCATATTTTTTTTCTTTCATTGCGGAATATAGTGCAGGAACCATTTCCTTATCCATGAAATTTGCTTCAATTGGATTCAGTTTATTTCTTTGCGTTGCGATCAATGTCATCACGTATTGATAATCCGCTCCGTCAGAAACATGTGTATCAATAAAAACATCTGGCTTCCATTGCTGAAATATTTTCTCAAACGAAATTGTATTCTGTGCATCGCATTTTATGAAATCACGATTGAGATCCAAATTTTTTGAATTGCCTCGGAATCCATATTCTTCTGGACCATTTTGATTCGCACGACTAATATTCCCTCTATTCAAACATCCATCAACATTATAAATTGGAATAATTAAGATCACAACATTTCCAGGAAGCATTTCGGGATGCGCAAGAAATGCTTTTGTCAATTCAATACAGGCATCAACACCATCAGGTTCTCCAGGATGAATTCCGTTGTTGATTAGAATTTTTGTTTTTGAAGAATTGCTGGATGGATCAAATTTCCCGTCTTTTGAAATAACTAAGAGATGCAATGGTTTTCCAATATCAGTTGTCCCATTTTCCTTGAACTGCGCAATTTTGCTTCCCTTAACCAATGCGGTGTAGGTGGAAATGATTTCATCGTAAGTTGGAGTTGTGGTGAACACTTTTCTCGATTCAACTTTTTGTGCGGAAATAAAAATTGGCAAAAAGAAAAATAGTACGAGACCTAATTTCAATTGAGAATTATTCATAATGCTAATGTAAATCGTTCTTTCCTTAGAAAGGCGATCAATTTATTAAAAGGAGCTACATGAAAATCACAAATAATACAACGCAGACGCGGAGGCACGGAAAATTAATTATTTACTCAAATACAAATTCCGCTCTGAATAAATTTGATGGAAAAACTCGTCGTGTAAATCGTCAATGAAATAAATTGCTTCGCCAGTGGATTTCATTTCAGGTCCTAATTCCTTCTGAACTTCGGGGAATTTCTCATAGGAGAAAACTGGTATTTTAATTGCGTATCCAATTTTCTTTGGATTGAATTTGAAATCTTTTACTTTTTTCGCACCGAGCATTAATTTCGTTGCATAATTCACATAAGGTTCATCATACGCTTTCGCAATGAACGGAACCGTACGTGAAGCTCGAGGATTCGCTTCGATGATATATACCACTTCATCCTTCACTGCGAATTGAATATTCAACAAACCAACAGTCTTCAATGCAATTGCGATTTTCTTCGTGTGGGCTTTTATTTGATCCAAAACTTTTTCCGAAAGATCGAATGTTGGCAAAACTGCATACGAATCGCCGGAATGAATTCCTGCAGGTTCAATATGCTCCATGATGCCAATGATATAAACATCTTCTCCATCACAAATCGCATCTGCTTCCGCTTCAATTGCATTTTCAAGAAAATTATCGAGCAAAACTTTATTCCCAGGAATATCATTCAACAATTTCACCACATGCTGCTCCAACTCTTCTTCATTGATGACAATTTTCATGTTTTGTCCACCAAGTACATACGATGGTCGAACCAACAATGGAAATCCCAACTGACGTGAAAGTTCAATTGCCTGATCAGCATCTTCAATCACACCGAATTTCGGATATGGAATTCCATTGTCTTTCAAAAGCGTAGAAAAGCTTCCACGATCTTCAGCAAGATCCAATGACTTGTAATCGGTACCAATAATTTTTATTCCGTAACGCTCCAGTTTTTCCGCCAACTTCAAAGCTGTTTGTCCACCTAATTGCACGATTACACCTTCAGGCTTTTCATGCAAAATGATTTCGTAAATGTGTTCCCAAAAAACTGGTTCGAAATATAATTTATCCGCAACATTAAAATCAGTTGAAACAGTTTCCGGATTGCAATTGATCATGATGGTTTCATAACCGCATTCTTTCGCAGCTAAAACTCCATGCACACAGGAATAATCAAATTCAATTCCCTGACCAATTCGATTTGGACCTGAACCAAGAACAACTATTTTCTTTTTATCAGAACAGATCGATTCATTTTCATCTTCAAACGTAGAATAATAATACGGTGTTCTTGCTTCAAATTCAGCTGCGCATGTATCTACCAGTTTATATACGCGTTTGATATTCATTTCATCTCGGCGCTTATTGAAAACTTCACTTTCCAAACAACGCAGTAGATGAGCAATCTGACGATCAGCATAACCTTTTTGTTTTGCTTCGTACATCAAATCGCGTGGAATGTTATGAATGGAATATTTTTCAATTTCCTTTTCAACAGCAACCAACTCTTCAATCTGATTCAAAAACCAAGGATCGATTTTCGTGAGTTTCTGAATTGTCTTGACAGCAATTCCTAATTTGATCGCATCATAAATCATGAACAAACGATTCCATGATGGACGTTCCAATGCATTTAGCAATTCCGCTTGATTGGTAATTTCTTTTCCATCAGCACCTAATCCATTTCGTTTTATTTCCAAACTCTGACATGCTTTTTGCAAAGCTTCCTGAAAACTTCTTCCAATTGCCATCACTTCACCCACCGATTTCATTTGGAAACCCAATTCACGATTCGCTCCTTTGAACTTATCGAAATTCCAACGCGGAATTTTTACGATAACATAATCAAGTGTTGGTTCAAAATAAGCTGAAGTACTTTTTGTAATTTGATTTTCTAGTTCATCAAGATTATATCCAATCGCAAGTTTAGAAGCGATTTTGGCAATTGGATAGCCCGTTGCCTTTGATGCAAGCGCGGATGAACGTGATACACGCGGATTAATTTCAATCGCAATAATTTTTTCCTCTTCATCTGGACTCACAGCGAATTGAACATTGCATCCACCGGCAAAATTTCCAATGGAACGCATCATCATGATGGCCATGGAACGCATGCGCTGGAATGTTGAATCCGACAGTGTCATGGCTGGCGCAACGGTGATCGAGTCACCTGTGTGAACACCCATTGGGTCAAAATTCTCTATTGAACAAATGATGCAAACATTGTCATTGTTATCACGCAATAATTCCAACTCAAATTCTTTCCATCCCAAAACCGCTTTATCTATCAACACTTCGTGAATCGGAGATGTTTGTAATCCGCGATTGAGTGCTTTATCAAATTCTTCTTTTACATAAACTACTGCACCTCCACTTCCTCCGAGTGTGAAGGAAGGACGAATCACCAATGGAAAACCAAATTGTTGTGCAATTTCTTTTCCTTCCAAAAATGATTTTGCAATATGAGAAGGAGCCATTGCCACACCAATACTTTCCATTCGTGCACGAAACAAATCACGGTCTTCAGTAACTTTTATTGCATCGATGTCTACTCCAATCATTCGCACACCATATTTTTTCCAAATGCCTAGCTCATCGCATTTCAGTGCAAGATTGAGCGCAGTTTGTCCGCCCATAGTAGGCAACACCGCATCAATTTTGTGTTTCTCAAGAATCTTGACAATTGATTGGGTGGTAAGGGGCAATAAATAAATATTGTCAGCCGTCACTTTATCCGTCATGATTGTAGCGGGATTGCTATTAATCAAAGTGACTTCAATTCCCTCTTCACGCAAGGAACGAGAAGCTTGTGAACCTGCGTAATCAAATTCACAGGCTTGTCCAATAATAATTGGACCGCTACCGATGATCAGTACTGATTTGATGGAGTTATCTTTTGGCATGGCGAGTTTAAAGAATGAAGAAGCAATGAAAGTTGTGCGAAATTACTTGAGGATAAAACCTTAGCCAATTTTCAGATGGCTCGGCTGTTAACATTTTGCGAACATTCAAAAAAAATGCCTCCATTATGGAAGCAAATACGCAAAAAAAAAGGTGACACCGTAGCGACACCTTTTCATATGAGTTTCGAAAAATCATTCTTACTTATGAGTTTTTTCGCTAGAAACGGTTAGTTTTCTACGGCCACGTTTGCGACGAGCTGCAAGCACACGGCGTCCGTTAGCTGTTGACATGCGGTCACGGAATCCGTGTTTGTTTTTCCGTTTACGTTTTGATGGTTGGTACGTGCGTTGTGCCATTGCTTTACTTATTTTTAATAGGACTGCAAAGATAAGGGAATCTACGTTTACTCCAAATCCTGACGAAAATATTATTCAAATGGCTGATTTTCAAGGCACTTATAGTAGCGAAAAATATCTTTTTCTGGAATACAATTCAAATAGGGGTGAAAACGACTACAAAACAGACGGAAGTGTTAAGCTGAAGTGGTAGTCAAAAAGATTATCGTTTATGGTTTTGGCTAAAGGCCTCTGGTTTCCTTTTCATATATCTCGATTTATAAGCGGTAAATTTGCCCCACTGAAAATTTAAAAATGGCCAAACATCAACGTCAAGGATTCGGTCCGGAATCTTCTTCAAAGGAAGAAATGCCGAAAGCGAAAATCAATAAGAAATCGTTAAAGTCTGCAACTCGTCTTTTTTCGTTTCTAGGTCCACACAAATGGAAATTTTTTGTTGGATTAATTTTTCTTGGACTTACTGCAGCTACAGCAATAGTTTTTCCAGCACTTTTAGGGAAATTGATGGGATTAATTGGAGGAAGTCATGCTGGCCCTCCTAGCATGGCCAATGCTGAAAAACTGGACAATGTTTATCTAACAGCGCAACAAGCCACTGATTTGACGGCAATGGCTGACAAAGTTGGTTTGATGTTGCTTGTTTTGTTTGCCTTGCAAGCGGTTTTCTCTTTTGGACGTGTTTGGTTTTTTTCACAGGCAACGGAACAATTACTTGCATCCTTGAGAAGAAGCACTTTCTCTCAATTATTAAAAATGCCGATGAGTTATTTTTCTTCACATCAGGCTGCGGAATTAAATTCACGTATTAGTGCTGACATAACTCAAATCGGAGACACGCTTACAGTAGGTGTTGCGGAATTTCTTCGACAATTAATTATCATCATTGGAGGAACATTGATGATTTGTTTGATTTCTTGGAAGTTGGCCTTGTTGATGTTGTGTATCATTCCCCCAGTTGCATTGATTACAGTTTTTTTCGGAAGGAAAATCAGGAAATATTCTCGGGAAGTTCAGGACCGCGTTGCAGAATCGAATGTAATTGTGGGAGAAAGCATGCAGGGAATTGCAAATGTGAAATCATTTACAAATGAGTCTTTTGAAATTGCTCGTTATACTAAGAGTACAGGAAACATTCTCATCAATGCGATGCGATATGCACGTGCTCGTGGCGGATTTTTCTCTTTCATTATTTTCTGTCTATTTGGTTCGATAATGGTCTTGGTTTGGGCTGGCGTTCAAATGACCATAGGCCATAATTTGTATGCCGGCGATTTGATGAAATTTTTATTGTACACACTTTTTGTTGCCGCTTCTATTGGTGGAATTCCGGAACAGTACGCACAAATCCAGCGTGCGGTCGGCGCATCGGAAAGAATTTTTGAAATCCTTGATGAAACACCAGAACCAATTGACACCAATCCGGAACGTGAACGGCGCAGATTAAAACTTTCAGGAAAACTGGAATTGAAAAATCTTTCCTTTACTTATCCTACGCGAAAAGAATTTCAGGTTTTGAAAAATATTTCTCTTTCTGCTAATGCAGGAGAGACCATCGCAATTGTAGGTCCGAGTGGCTCTGGAAAATCAACCATCGCACAGTTGTTGCTTCGTTTTTATGATCCGGAAAATGGAAATTTGTTTTTTGATGGAAAAGATGCACGTGAATATGACTTAACGGATTTGCGTGAGAATATGGCCATTGTTCCGCAAGATGTCTTATTGTTCGGAGGCTCAATTCGAGAAAACATTGCTTACGGAAAACCTGGTTCTACAGACGAAGAAATTGTTGAAGCTTCGAAAAAAGCAAATGCCTATTCCTTCATCGAAAGTTTTCCTGACAAATTTGATACGCTGGTTGGTGACAGGGGAATTCAACTTTCGGGTGGACAACGCCAACGCATTGCCATTGCACGAGCCGTTTTGAAGAATCCTGCAATTCTTATTCTTGACGAAGCAACATCATCGCTTGATTCTGAAAGTGAAAGAATTGTGCAAGAGGCGCTCGACAAATTGATGATTGGAAGAACTTCAATCGTCATTGCGCATCGCTTGGCAACAATTAGAAATGCCGATAAAATAATTGTTGTTGAAAATGGAAAAGTTGTTGAAGCGGGAACACATGAAGAACTCATTGCGATGGACAATGGTCTTTACAGGAGTTTGAGCAGATTACAATTCCAAGGAGAAATGGCGTAGGCTTCGATACATTTTTGTCGGATAAACTTTTCAATTCATTTGAGATACTACAGTCGACAAAAACAAGCAGTCTGACAATTTAAAATTTGTCAGGCTGAGTGTTTTTTTGTCAACCCAACTGCTCTTTTTGAATTAAATAATTCACTGACAAAAAAATGTATCGAAGTCTGTATCTTTTTCAAAGAGCTTGTATTATGAATGCAAAACCCGCCACCATGAAAAAGCTCATTATCCTTCCGGTTTTGTTCCTTTATTTTGATGGAAATGCTCAGCATTATGTTAGAACGAAACATAATTTTGGAATTACGGCTTCCTATAATTTCATTGATGATACGCGCTTGAATAAATCCGGTCATGGAATTGCTCAAGGAAATGCTATTGCTTTTGGAATTACGCACGAATGGAAAAACTGCCTTTATCCGGAATTGTTTTTTGTGCAACACAATGGAACAATTCCAAGTTCAAATGAATCTCCAGTTGTTGCGTCCTCCTATCATTTAAACGGAATTGGAACGGGTTTGACAGGAAAATTGGATTTGTTTACGTTCGATTGCAAGAAGAAAAATGGTTATTGTTTTGCGCGCGTGCTCAACCTGATTGCCGGTGCGGATTACGTTTACAATTTCAAAATGAATTCCACCAATCCAAATATAAAAACAGGAAACGAAGCGAATGTAAAAATAGGTTTGGGAATGTATAGTGTTTGGGGAGGCTCAGCGAAAAATCATATGGCTTGGACAATTCATTGGGAAGGTTATTACAAATATGGCTTCACTCCCTTCCTGAACATTCAAAATTATGCTGCCGATGGAAGTGCACAATCCTTCGCACACAGTTCCGTTGGAGTCACTTTGAAAGTGATGTACTTCAAAACCTATAAATTTTCGGATATGTAATGTTGATTTCAGATGTGCAGATTACCAATTTCAGATGGAAAAGTATTTTATTACATCATCTGCAATCTGCACATTTGAAATTTGAAATCATTTTCACCTTTCTGACGCAGGTGCATTCGGAATATAAATCACCTTTTTTGTTTCGAAAAAATCTTCCTTGAAATAATTGCTGATGGGATATTCCACCATTTTTCTTGTCACCAAACGGAATTCATCTTTCAAATCGCCACCCTTTAAAAGGATCCAGCCATTTGCAAGTTCATGTTCACTTTTCTTTTTCAGCAAACGGGCTGTCCAGCTATGCAAATCATTCCATTGACCCACCGCACGTGAAACAATAAAATCATATTGGTGACGCATTTCATCGGCACGGACTTGTTGCCAGGTAACATTTTTCAGTTGCAACGCATTGGCCACTTCACTCACCACTTTTATTTTTTTTCCGATGGAATCCACCAAATGGAATTTCACATCTGGAAACATAATTGCCAATGGAATTCCTGGAAATCCTCCACCCGTTCCCACATCCAGAATTTCAGAACCCGGCTTGAATTTAATAACTTGAGAAATCGCCAGGCTATGCAATACATGATGCAGATAAAAATTATCCATATCCTTTCTGGAAATAACGTTTATCTGTGCGTTCCAGAAATTATAGACATCTACAAGTCGGGTAAAACGTGCAACCTGACCAGTTGTCAATTCCGGAAAATAATGTGCGATGGAAGGGAAATCTTTTGGCATGGTGATTTAATGTGCTAATTAAAAATTAAAAATGTGCTAATATGTGATGTACTAATAAAAATTTGATTGTCATACTGAGTGTTTTTTATCAACCTGAATTTCTCATTTCACTGAATTGGTAATTTGATAAAAAATGTATCGAAGTGTGACGATTAAATTTTTCCTTGTGTATTTTTCAAGACGTTGTATAGAAATTCCCTAGCTCGGAAAAGTTGTGCTTTAACAGTTCCTAGAGGCAAGTCCAATTGATCAGCAATCTCTTCGTAGGAAAGTTCCTGGAAGTAACGCATTTCAATAAGCGTTTTGTACCTCGGTTTCAACTTGTCAACCAATTCCCTTAACATCATGATTTTTTGTTTTTTCATGATGTGTTGTTCTGGATCAAGTGTATCGGAACGCAAATCCATTACCATTTCTCCACCTTCATCATCTTCAATCGGTTGATCAATGGAAAAAGTATTTTTTCTTTTTCGGCGAATGAAATCAATGCAATTGTTAGTTGCAATACGAAACAACCATGTGCTGAATGCGAAATTCGGAGTGTATTGACTCAATCTCTTAAATGCTTTTCCAAATGCTTCCACCGTCAAATCCTCTGCGTCATCCTTGTTGTTCACCATTTTGAGCAACATGTAATACACCGAATCACGATAACGTCCCATCAATTCAGCATAGGCTTTTTGATCTGAATCCTCAAGTGCACGTTTCACAAGCTTGTAATCATACAAGGCTTTATCGGACAAATTTTCGTGTTCTCTTAATTCCATTTGCGCTTGCGTTGAAATATTCTTGCAACACTGATGATAGGGTAAAAAAACATGAAGAAAATCTCCATAATCGGAGCCAGTGGAAGCAAATCACGTTCGCCTAATCGTTTCATTGCGATCTTAAAGATAAGCATTTGCACCGAGAAACGTAATAGGAATGCGCCAAGGACAACATATGGAAGAAATTGAATAATAATAGCTGCAGTAAAACAACCGAAAAAAATCCACTGACTAATTACAAAAGTTCCAAGAAGAAATTTGTGCGGTGTTTTGTAACGCTTACCTGTTTGAAGGTGTCTTTTTTTCTGAATCCACCATTCTTTCATGGTCCTTTTTGCTTTAGAATGGCAAAAACTTTCCAAATCTATTTCTACTCGTGTATTCGTTTTTGTCGCAGCTTCATTCACAAACAAATCATCATCACCCGATTGAATGTGATAATGCGAAGCAAAACCTTTTTTACGGTAAAACAATTCTTTGCGATAGGCAAGATTCCTTCCTACACCCATATACGGCGTGTGTGAAAGTGCATAGGAGAAATACTGCAGTGCAATAAAAAAGGTATCGAATCGAATGAGTTTATTCAACAGACCTTTTCCTCTCTCATAAGGTCCATATCCCAATACAATTTCTGTCTTATCATCAAAATTGCAAGCCATATTGTGCAACCATTTGTTGCTCGAAGGTCTACAATCGGCATCCGTAAAAACAAGACATTCATTTTTTGCACCCTTGATTCCCATCATTACCGCCACCTTTTTTCCGTGCTGGTAATATTCATCTTCCTTAATGGTAACAATGCGCATATTGCCATTCTTCTTCGCAAATTCCTCCAACACATCTCCAGTCAAATCATACGAACAATCATTCACCACCACCACTTCAAAATCAGGGTAATCCTGTGCTAAAATCAGGGGAAGATTTTGTGTCAGGTTATCATCTTCATTCCTCGCACAAATAATGAGTGAAACCGCAGGCAAATTTTCCACAGCCTTGCCTTTTTTATAGCGCGGAATTCGTAAAAAATAGAATAAATAATAAAACAGTTGAATGAGCAATCCAAGCACAAGTGCCCAAAACAATATCATCCCACAAGAAAAAGTCATCAACTGATTCAACATATCGAGCAAAAGTAGGTGCAGGCTTTCCCGACATTGAACAAGAAAAAATCTCGTAACTAACAAAGTAATTAACAAATCAAGGATTTTCAGATTAAAAGACCGCTAAGCGCCTACTGAAACTGATACGGGCGTGCCCTTCGTACCTCAGGTCGGGCTTTGCGCTGCAAGTCCTCAGCCACAGTGTCGGGTTTTCAAAACCGACACTGCGGCTTCCGGGCTTTCCGCTGCAATCCCTCACGCAAATACAATACCCAATACCTTATTCCAAATACCTGATACCTTTTTTTTCAACTAACTTTACGCCTTGAAATTCCAAATCTCACACACCGATCCCAATTCCAAAGCACGGGCAGGGCTCATTTCCACCGATCATGGCGAAATCGAAACTCCGATTTTTATGCCGGTTGGTACTGCTGGAACTGTAAAAGCTGTTCATCAACATGAATTAAAAAATGACATCAAAGCCCAAATCATTCTGGGTAACACGTATCATCTTTTTCTTCGCCCAGGATTGGAAGTGCTTGAAACCGCTGGAGGCTTGCACAAATTCAACGGCTGGGATAAACCCATCCTCACCGACAGTGGTGGATACCAAGTGTATTCACTTTCTCATCGCAGAAAAATGAATGAGGAAGGTGTTGAGTTCTCTTCCCATATTGATGGATCAAAACATTTGTTCACACCTGAAAGGGTAATGGATATTCAGCGCTCCATCGGTGCCGATATCATGATGGCTTTTGATGAATGTACGCCCTACCCTTGCGAATATGATGCGGCAAAAAAGTCGATGGAAATGACGCATCGTTGGTTGAAGCGTTGCATCACACGTTTCGACGCGACAGAAGGGAAATATGGTTACAACCAAACACTTTTTCCAATAGTCCAAGGAAGCACTTATAAGGATTTGCGGAAAGCTTCAGCCGAGTTTATTTCCGAACAAAATCGTGAAGGAAATGCAATCGGAGGGCTTTCTGTTGGCGAGCCCATTGAAATGATGTACGAACTCGCGGATCTTGTTACTGATATTTTGCCGAAAGACAAACCACGTTATTTAATGGGCGTTGGAACTCCCGCAAATATTTTGGAAGGAATTGCACTTGGCATTGACATGTTCGATTGTGTTATGCCCACACGCAACGCACGACACGGATTGCTTTTCACGCGACAGGGAATCATGAACATGCGCAATGAAAAATGGAAAAATGATCACAGTGCACTCGACAATGAAGGCACGGCTTTTGTTGACCACCAATACAGCAAGGCTTATCTTCGTCATTTGATGCACAGCGAAGAAATGCTCGGTGGAATGATTGCTTCCGTTCACAACTTGGCCTTTTATCTCGATTTAGTGAAAGAAGCAAGAAGAAAAATAATTGATGGGACATTTTTGCAATGGAAAAACAACATTGTTCCTGACTTGGAAAGAAGACTGTGAAAATTTGGCTTCAGTGTTTGTCAGTCAAAATAATAAGATGACCGACAACTGCTAAATGCCAATAACGATAAAAATGAAATCACTTCTAACAACATTGGACAAATACATCCTGAAGAAATTCCTCGGGACTTTTTTTCTGTCCATCCTGTTGATCGTTCTCGTTGTAATTGTCTTCGACATTTCAGAAAAAATTGAAGACTTTCTGAAGCCCGACATTACAATTCATGAAATCATTTTCGATTATTACATCAATTTCATTCCCTACTTCGTTAATTTATTCAGTCCGCTTTTTACATTTATCGCGGTAATTTTCTTCACTTCACGAATGGCTGCACGAACAGAAATAGTTGCCATTCTCTGTTCTGGTGTAAGTTTCAATCGTTTGTTGCGCCCTTATTTAATTGGAGCTACCATCATAGCGTTCACCTCACTTTTTCTCAATATGCATGTAATTCCAAAAGCAAACAAAGCCCGCTTGGGATTTATGTTGAAATATATCGACAACCATTTTATTTATAGCGGCCGTGACATTCACCGACAGGTTGCGCCAGGCGTTTTTGTCTATATGGAAAGCTATAATAATGAAGCTAACATTGGAACAAAATTTACAATCGAAAAACTCAATGGACGCACGCTACTTTACAAACTTTCAGCTCGTGAAATCCGTTGGGACAGCATCAAAAGTCGATGGTCGATTATTGATTATAGCAAGCGTTACATAAATGGCAAAAAAGAAATTCTTGTTAAAGGAGCGAAAATCGACACAACTCTAAATCTAAATCCGAAAGATTTCAGTCGAGCGGAAAACAGAATGGAGAGCATGACATCATCTGAATTAAATTCCTTCATTGAAAATGAAAAGATGAAAGGATCAAACGATGTTCCCCTTTATGAAATTGAAAAAAACAAGCGAATCGCATTTCCATTCGCCACATTTATTCTAACACTCATTGGAGTTTCCGTGTCGAGTAGAAAAACAAGGGGCGGAATGGGAAGACATTTGGGAGTTGGGCTTGCACTGAGTTTCATTTTCATTTTCTTCATGCAATGGTTTACTTCCTACGCTGCTTCGGGAGTTTTACCAGCATACATTGCAGTTTGGATTCCGAATGCGGTATTTGCCGTCATCGCAATCTTAATGCTTCGCAAGGCACCAAAATAATTTGAAGATTCGAATCCCTGTTTTTCCTAAGTGGAAATTTCGAATTCTTTATTAAAATTTTCCCTGCCAAACCAAATTACCTGCGAAGCTATTTTTCAAATCAACTTCATTTTCAAAAATTCCATAAACAGCAGAGCCACTTCCACTCATTGCAGAATAGAGCGCTCCAAGCTTGTACATTTTTCTTTTTGCCTCAGCAATATCTGGAAATTTCTGAAAAACTGTTTTTTCAAAATCATTCACAAGCCTTTCCTTCCATCTGGAAACAGGAACGGACGCAATGATTTCCTCTAATGTGATTTTTGGTCTTGCAGGAACACAATCTGCATATGCAAGTGAAGTTGTCACTGACACTCCTGGATAAACAATCACGACATAATATCCATCGAGTGAAATATGAATCGGTTCCAGTTCATCACCTTTTCCTTCTGCAAAAACAGGTTTGTTGGTAATGAAAAAAGAACAATCCGCTCCCAACTGTTTTGCATAATGATGCAATTCACCCCAAGAAAGATTCAAGTCAAATAATTCATTCAAAGCCTTAATGAAAAAAGCTGCATCAGAAGATCCGCCACCAAGACCAGAACCAATTGGAATGACTTTGTGCAAATGAACTTTCACACCAGGCATTGGATAATCTTTTGAAATAAGATTATAAGCACGCACGCAAAGATTTTCTTCTACAGCACCTGGAATCGGAATGCCACTTGAAGTGAAATTTACGCCTGTTGAAATTGTTTCATCCGGTAAGATCTCTAATATGTCTTTCCAATCTACAGGATAAAATACAGTTTCAATATTGTGAAATCCGTCGGCGCGTTTTTCAACAATATGCAAACCAAGATTGATTTTGGCGTTTGGATAAATAATCATGGCAGCAAATGTAATCACTAAATCTAGTTTGAATATTTAAAATGATTTATATCGAATAAATGTTTTTCGCAAAATTTTTCCAAATGAATCCACAGGAAACAAAATGAACTAATCACATTCATCCGAAATTTTATCCTTAATTATTTTTCAAAATAAAACCAAGAGTTTGAATCCAAACGAATGACTTATATTTTAATCGGACTAGTTTTATTTTTCTATTTTTACTTGCTCGTCTCATGAACTTATTATTCTCCTCTCCATTATGAAATATTTTATTTCTACTATTCTGGCATTCACTGTAATCGTTTTTTCAACAACAAGTGTTTCTGCTCAAACCAAAACAAAAAAAGCCAGCATAACTGAAGGGCCGGAAATCGAAGCAAAAAGATCTTCCGTTCAAGACATCTGCGGATACGATGAATCGGGTTATTATATCGTCCGAACGCAAAAGAGAGATTTATTTCTAGAACACATCAACAAACAAATGGTGGTCGATAAATCGGTGGAGATTCCCAAACAAAAGGATGGAGACAATCCGATGTACTACGATTATACAACTATGCTTGATGGACATTTATTTATTTTCTCCAACTCGAAAGATTCGCGCTTGAATAAAATGACACTTTTTGTACAATCGGTTTCCATTTCAACACTCCAAATTGACAATAAACCAAAAGAAATTGCTTCTTCCACTTATGAAAATCGTCGTGGGATGATGCAAGCGGCTGTTTATTCTGGTAATCTTTTTTCGCATTCAATTTCCCCAGATGAAACGCAAATTCTTATTTACAGCACTAATCAAGAAAAAGATGAAAATGGTGCGCTGCCTACAAATACCAAATTCCATCTTGCAGTGTTCGATGCAACAATGGAAAAAAAATGGGAAAAGGACATTAAACTTCCATTCGATCCGAGCATTTTTTCTGTGGAGCAAATAAAAGTCAATGATGATGGTGATGTTTATTTGATCGGAATTGAATACCAAGAAAAATCAGATGCAAGAGTCTCTCGTCGGGAAGGAAAACCATCCTATACTTACCATTTGTTCCGCTATGCAGCAAATGGAAGTGATGTACTCGAAATGCCTGTTGACTTGAAAGGGAAATTCATTACCGATTTACAAATTGATGGGGCTCCTAATGGAGATATTATCGCAGCAGGATTTTATTCTGAAAAAAACTCATTCAGTATCAAAGGCGCTTTTTACATTGCATTGGATGCAAAAACACATGAAGTGAAAACACAACAAATAACAGAATTTGAAACTGATTTTATCACGCAATATTATACTGAAAAAGAAAAAAGGAAAGAAAAAAGGAAAGAGGATAAAGGAGAAGAACCTGAACTCTATCAATTTCGTCTTGATGAATTATTGACCGCAAAAGATGGAGGAGTAACACTAATTGCCGAACAATATTTCGTGAATGTCGTAACGTATACCACCTATGATCCGAACACACATTCTTCCTCTACACATACAACTTACTATTACAATTATAATGACATCCTTGTTATCAATTTTAACAAAACTGGTCAGATCGTTTGGAAAACTAGAATACCGAAAAGACAATGTACTGCCAATGATGGAGGATACTATAGTTCTTACAACTTTTCAATAATAGGTGATAAAATTTATTTCATTTTCAATGACAATCCGAAAAATCTTTTTCTTAAAGGTGCTGAACAGCCTTTCCCATTTACAGGATCAAAAGAACTTGCTGTTGTATTGGTGGAAGTAAATAGCGATGGTCAAGCAACACGTGAATTATTACTAACAACAGAAAAAGGCGATTTGATTGTCCGACCGAAAATGTGCATGCAAACAGGCGCAAAAGAAGTATTCATTTGTAGCCAAAAATCGAAAGTGTATCAGTTTGGCAAGGTAGAATTCAAATGAGTTTATTTAATTATCAATGAAATCAGTTTTAATTTTCTTCCTTCTTTTATTTTCCGTTACAAATGTCTTCGCACAAAAGCAATTTGGTTTGTCAGCGATGCCGGTCCTCATGTTACCAAGTGCAATGGTAAATAACGTGGTAACAAAAGAACCAATGAAATTTGGTATCCGAGGAGATTTGTTGAGAACAAAATTGGGCATTGATAGATTCCAACAAGCTTATATCGGTTTAGCTTTCTCCTATTTTCCAGGTTCAAAAGCGGATACTGCTGTTTTAGGTATTGCATCCAATAATACACCTGATGTAATTTTCAGAGGAACACGAAAACAATCTCAAGTTGAAGGAATACTAAAAATTGGATTTGAAATACCACAGCGCTGGAATGAATTTCTTTCTTTGAATATTGGTTTCGGTGCAGGGATGGGAATTGGAAAAACGACATATGATTTACCAGGATATGATCCACAAAATTATTACCTGCCCGTCTTTCAGAATCAAATGATGACGCAGACAAATGGAGAAGTAATAAACAAAGGTTATGGTACACTCACCGGCATTTTCCTTTCTGGATTTTACGAGTTGGATAAATTCTACATTTTTTCTCAAGTAGATTTTATCATGAACTCTTCTCAATTTACCGATGAATTATTTTCTGTCCGTTTCAATGCAGGAATATATTACGCCTTTAATCGAGAAAAGGAATAACATGAAAAAAATAATTTCGCTTTTTGTATTGATTGTTTCTTTTCATGGGGAAGTGAAATCGCAATCATTCGGCTTTAGTTTAGCCGGAACTGGTTTTGTTCCTATTTATACTGAGCAGTATTTGTCGAGCCACACTGACAAAACAAATACAACTTTCATTCCAGGAATTCGGTTGGAAACAAATTTGATTCTTCCCAAAACAGATTTCCCTGGTTCAGCCTTTAATGGTTTCGGAGCAACTTTTTCTTTGCCCGTTCAGGATTCTATTCTTGTGGATGGTTGGATAAATTACGGACCAACAGTTTGGAAAGGAACGAGTACAACGCGGTATACTAATTTTGCTTTCCGTTTTGCTTATGAAATCTATCCAAATTTTAGTGATTTCCTTTTGCTTCATATTGGTTGGGGAATGGGTTTTGAAACCCAAAGGGCAAATTATTTTCTAACCAATTACGATGCAGCAATCAGTACAATTAGAGATCCTGACATTAAGATAAAAGGAAATAAAATAAAAGAACATCATGGTGAAGCGGCGCCTGAAGTAATAATTGGTGCGATGTATGAGTTGGAGAAATTTTCTGTCTTTGGACAGTATGCTTTTCGTTTTATGTTTGGGGTGAGTGATAAGATGAACATGAAATATCAAAACACAATTAATATTGGAATATATTATCCATTGAAAAGATTTTAAAAATGAAAAAAATAATTCTAATTGCATTTTCAATTTCCATTTTGATTCCCAACTTGGTGAAATCACAATCACTTGGATTCAGTGCATACGCATTGGGCTTTTTTCCTAAAGCACCAGTGCCGATTGATGAATCGGTTTACCAAGGGAGAACAATGGGTCACACCTCCACTTTTTCACCTGGCGTTCGCATAGAAGCAAATTGCATGATGATAGGAACAAGCCCTGCAAAGTTTGGTTATACCGGATTAGGGTTCTCTTATTTTCTTCCGCATTCCGACTCTGCATTTTATCAAGCAAAATTAAAATCGGGTTTTACCGTCCCGGTAGTGGCCACTACTAAAACCACTTGTTCACACATTAGCCTTCGATTTGCTTATGATATTCCACAAACATTCAATGAATTTATTTCTATTCATATTGGTGTAGGAATGGGTTTTCTGCAATACAAAACACAAAACATTTTGCCAGAAAAAAGTACCACTTTCAACCATGATGCATCGGAATTTGATGCAAGTAATTTCACTCCAGTAAGAAGCGGTGACATCTCAATGGAAGTATTGGTTGGAGCATTATATGAATTGGAGAAATTCTCAGTTGTGGGACAATACTCGTATGTTCTTGGAATGGATCGCATGTATGGCAAAGGAAACAGACACGGGTTGACTGTTGGAATTTATTATCCCTTGAAAAAATTCTAGAATGAAAAAAATATTTGTTTGTTGTTTTCTTCTCTTGATCTCATCCAAAATCTTTTCACAACGTTTTGGAATTACCGCATTTGGCTCCTGCATGTATCACAACTTCTACGACTACGACAATTCTCCTCACAAAGGATTCAAGAGTGGTTTTCAAAACGGAGGTGGGCTGAATATTTTTTTTCTTAGAGAAGGAAGGAATGACAATAAAAATCTCCGTTATACTTCCATCGGCTTTGGTGTTTATTCGCAAGAAACAGATTCAATAATTGTTGCTGGTCATGATGTATCCATTTACTATAGCATGCCCATGACTTTTCCCGGAATTCAAAAAACAAACTATTCCTTTTTATCCATCCATCACACCAATTTTTTCAAAGCAAAGTGGAATGAATTTTCCTACTATTTGATTGGGATCCAAGCAGGAGTCGTCATCAACAAATCAAAATACATTCTTCCAACTTTCGATCCTGCACACTTTGCATTTGACCATTCAGTATTGGGGATTTTACCTGAAACAGAATATGGTGTGTTTTTGGGATTACACACTGGCTTAGCGTATGAATTTGAAAAATTCATGGTGCACATAAAAGTTAATTACGATTGGTCTTTCTTCACTTTTCAAGATTATTCTCTTGGCACCAGATGGACAGCAGATCTTGGCGTGAGTATTCCTATTTTGAATAATTAAGAATATCATGAACACAATTCTCAAATGAAAAAAACAATTGCATTTTTCTGTCTTTTATTTTTGTCCTTCCCAGTTCTTTCACAACAACTAGGAATTAGCGGAGCATTTGCCAATCTGAAAACAAATTATTCGGATGATTATTTGTACAGGAATCCGTTTGAAAAAAACATGACACAAATTGGAGGAAGAGTCGAACTCACGTTTTTGAAAAAAGCTAGCGCTGAAGTACTAGGTCAATACAGAGCAGTTGGAATTGAATGTTACAATCCCATTTACGATTCAGCATATATTTGGACAGTCTCGGGCCGATCTGATCATACGGTTATGACTAAAACTTTCATCAATTTAACAGCACGCATTGGTATTGAAATCCCACAACATTGGAATGATTTTCTCACGATTAATGTGGGTGTTGGAGCTGGACTTCTGGAAGGGAGAAGGCACTTTCAAATTGATTCGCTAAAACCAACAGAGCAGATTGAATTCTACAGAATGAATCCAACTGATCCAATGCACGACACGTACATGAAACCGGGAAAAAACACAGCCTACTATTCAGGATTTTGTCCCGAAGCATTTGTAAATGTTTTTTATGAATTCAAATATTTCAGATTATTTGCCGGTTATACATTCCGATACGTTGCGACACATCACATCAATGGCGCACTGATGCAACATTCTATTAACTTTGGTATATTCCTCCCTTTTAAACACAATTAATATGCGATTATTAATTAATTTTTTCTTCTGTTTTGCCCTCACGACAAGCGTCGTCGCACAAACAATTCCCGATTTCAATAATTATCAGCCAATAAAATGTGTCGGTTTAATTCCTGAAGATTTCCGCACACTTTCTCAAGACAAATTCAAGAATGATGTCAAAACAGAAGCCAAGGCAGCAAAAAATCATAATGTAAGTTCTTCGAAGGAAGAGTTCTTGCTCGAAACAAATTATATCATCGATCAATTATTGCTAAGTGGAAAAGTCCTGTTTGGTGATACCGTTACAGAATATGTAAATAAAGTTGCTGATCGAGTTTTGGTAAATCAGCCTGAATTACGAGGTAAACTTCGGTTTTATTGTTTGCGTTCTTCAGAGGCAAATGCATTTTCAACTAATCAAGGAATTGTTTTTGTAACACTTGGACTGATTGCACAATTGGAAAATGAAGCACAATTGGCTTATGTTCTTTCCCATGAAATTGCCCATTACGAGCGGCATCATACCATGAATGAATATATTCGTAACGAACAAATTTTTTCAAAAAACGATCAATACAAATACAGCAATTCCGACGATCAAATTCGTGCTGCTAGTTCCTACAGTAAAGAACTCGAATTGGAAGCGGATTCAATCGGATTAATTCGCTTGTCAAAAACAGGATATGATTGCGATGCTGCACTAAGTTCCATGTTTGTCCTCCAATTTTCTGAACTTCCATTTGAAGATTTTGAATTCAATGCGAGCATCCTAGAAAACCCAGTGATGGTTCTTCCAAAAGATCTTTTCCTCGACACCGTGCAGAAAATCAATCTTGATAATGACAAAGAGGATGACACCTACTCTACTCATCCAAATGTTGCTGCGCGAAGAAAAAAACTGGAAATAATTCTGGATGATCTAACAGGATGTGGCAATCAGGATTTCACGATGTCAGCTAAAACTTTCTTTTTCATTCGAAAAATCTGTCGCTTTGAAACCGTTAGGATTTTAGTGAATGAACGAGATTACGTAGCGGCATTTTACAATACATATGTTTTGCAAAAAGAAGATTCCACCAGCAATTACCTTCGTTTGTGCATGGGGAAATCATTGTATGGAATTGCGAAATATAAAAACCATGATCAATACAGTGATGTCTCGGATTTTTATGGAAAGAAAGAAGGGAATCAACAACAATGTTATTACCTGTTTCAAAAAGCAAGTGCTGTGCAGATGAACATGATTGCCTTGAGATATCTCTACAACCTTTCCAAAACTGATTCTTCTTTCTTCGTTACGTCCATGCGAAATGATCTTGCAGACGAGGCCGTACGTTTGAATGATGTGCATTTTGAGGACATGAAAAAAACATATGCATTGTATCTTGAAATAAAAAATGCACCCGTTGTTGATACCACAAAAGCAAAAGTAATTGACACAGTTAAAGTGGCTGTTCAAACCGATGATGCCGATTCAAAAGTTTACGTTTCAAAATACGACAAGCTTAGAAAGGAAAAGAAAAAACAGGATTTGACACAAGCGGTGGAAACAAAAAAATCGGATGCAAGTAAATTTTATTTATTGGCATTTGGTGATGTCATGGATAATGCCTCTGTAAAAGCAATGTTCGATTTGGCGGAAGAAAGGACGACAACAAAAAACGCAGCGGATAAATTAGTGCAGGACAAACGGGATAAAATGAGTTCCTATGAATTGAGGAAAGAAGAACAATATGGTGCAAACGAAATGCGAAAAAAAGGAATGAGTCTTGGAATCGATACTGTTGTTTATGTTGATCCTTTTTATGTAATGGCCGATGACCATAAAGGAATTAAGTTCATTCAATCCGAAACAGAACAATTAGAATTCTGTAACCAGATTACTGAAAATGCAGGTTATGCTAAACTTAGCATTGATGTTCTCAATCCGAAAACATTTGGTGCAAACGATGTTGAAAAATACAACGACTTATCCATTTTGAATGATTGGATCGGAGAACGTGTTGCACATGAAGATGAAATGGAAATGGTGCCAATGGAAACGGATCGAATGATTCCATTGATGAAAAAATACAACACCTCACATTTCTGTTACACTGGAATTTATACAGTGAAACAAAAAAGAGAAGATCGCGGATTTATTATTTTCTTCTCCATTATCTGTTACCCAATACTTCCATTTGGAATTGCCTACGCCCTTTCACCGGAATACAACACCTACTATTACACGCTCATGTATGATGCCAATACAGGCAAACCAGACGTCTCTCGCGAAGTCCATATCAAATCAAAATCAAAAAAAGGATTTATCAATTCCATTATGTACGACATGATGGTCCAAATCAAACGTGAGAAAAAAACTACAACTGTTACACGATGAAAAAATTAATCTGCTTTTCCACTTTTATATTTGCATTCGGACTGCAAACAATTTCCGCACAAGTTCCCGGTTATCAGGGAAAACGTTTTTTCATTGGCTATAATGCTTCCTCGTTTTTCTATTGCCCAAACTTTACTTTCGAAAATGGTCTCTTGGGAATTTTTGAATTGACAAGAATTTCCTATAAAACAGAAGTGAATGTGAATTATGCACTTTCAAGAAAAGTTGCAGCAGGTTTCAGTTATTACACTGCAAAACAAAATGACGCTTTTACAAACGATCAAATCCAGAATTATGGCTACATGCAACCTACTGCAGGAATTGCCCAATGTAAACTCGCCATCTATGAAATTCATTTTCAGTTTTTCAGAAAAAATTTCATCGCTCCAGCAGGTTTATACAATCAGCTTTCTGTTGGAATTGTAAAATATGGTCTTGCAACACCCGATAATAAGTTAACGGTTTACAGTACAAATTTAGGTGGATCTGGAAATCCTCCATTGATACTTACTGGACCTGCTGAAAAATATACTTGTTATAAACTTGGTTATGCCATTGGGAAAACAAATCCTATCGGCCATAATTTTTATATCAACACGGCATTGGGAGTTAACTTTTTCCGTGGCGGTGATGCAGCTTATGTAAAAACTACACCAAGCACTCAAAATTATATTCTCGCAAACTTCAACAAGAATCTACGCACGCATAATTTTGTAGAAATAAAAATCGGTTTGGGTTGGATTGCATTTTAAATTTCTGCAAAACTTACGAAACAATTTTTTCTCAAAAAAAGTCACACTACTGACGAATCAAATCCATATTGGAAATGATTTTCTTCAATCTACTTTTCTGATTCAACAAGAAGTTATTTTCTTTTGGGCGTGCCCCAAAGGTCTGGCTATCCGCTTTTACTCCTCGCGCCTTACACAATCCACGCAGCTGCGGGGTAACTCCCATAGGGACAACTATGTGGCGCTACTATCCCTCACGCGAAAAAAAAATAGTGGGAAAGTTTGAAAGTTGTCAAGTAAAAAAGTTGGAGTCGATCGATCCAAAAAACTTTTCAACTTTCCAAATTCCAACTCCTAAACAACAATATTCATTTTTGAAACCAAAAAAGACTACCGCTATAATAAACTCATCACGACCAACTACACACTACTAACCACCGTCCCATTTTCCACCATAAACATTTTATAAGGCAAGCCTCTTTTGGCAAACAAATCATCCATTCTCCCTGCGCCAGTATCCGTAATGAATAATTGTCCGAATCCATTTCCACAAACAATTTCCATCAAACGGAAAACACGATCGGCATCCAATTTATCATGCACGTCATCCAGAATCAACATGGGCTTTTTCCCCGATGCGCGATCCAAAAAAACATATTCTGCGAGTTTCAAGGCAATGAGAAATGTTTTTTGTTGCCCTTGAGAACCACTTCTTTTCAAAGAGTGCCCATTAATTTGAAGATCCAAATCGTCTTTGTGAATTCCAACCGTTGTATGTCCTAAATAACGCTCTCTTGAAAAACTCTGTTTCAGCAAATCCGCTAATGAATGATCATGCAATTTGGATTGATAAATCAATTCCACTTTTTCAGCACCACCACTTAATTGTTCGTAATAATTATTGAAAAATGGCAACAACTCTCTTATAAAAGCTTTTCTCGCAATAAAAATTGGCATTCCGAATTGTTCCATTTGCATATCCAAAACCTCCAACGTTCCATCATCGGGAATTTGTGCTTCAGCCATGCGTTTTAAAAGCGCATTTCGCTGCGAAAGAACGCGGTTATAAGATATGAGCTGATCTAAATATTGCTTGTTGTATTGTGAAATAACCGTATCCATAAATCGCCGACGCTCTTCACTTCCTCCTGTCACCAGAACCGCATCGGCAGGCGAAACAGTAACTAATGGACACAAACCAATATGATCAGAAAGTCGTTCGTATTCTTTCCCATTGCGCTTGAAAACCTTTCGCTGACCACGTTTTAAAGAGCAAATAATGTTGTCTTCTGTTCCTGAGCCATCTTCAAAAACACCTTGCACCACAAAAAATGGCTCCTCAAATCGAATGTTCTGGCTATCCAAGGGGTTTAGGAAGCTTTTACAGAGAGCGAGATAATGAATAGCATCAAGCAAATTTGTCTTTCCCGATCCATTCAGACCTGTGAAGCAATTGATCCGCTCGGAAAAATTAATTCCAGCCTCTTCATAATTGCGGAAATGGAGTAAAGTCAGGCTTTTGAGGTACATAGGAAAGGGAAATCAGTCTAAAAGTGTTTTTTATCTACGCAAATTTGCCAAAAAGCAAAGGTATATCCGCAATAGTGAAAAAAAAGATTATTTTTGCGCCCTATTATTCAGCAAATTTACTGAAGACAAACATGTCAAAAGAAACAAAAGAGCAACCGGCCGTTGATATTATTGGCGCGTTTGACAAAACTGAAAATTACATTGAGCAGAACCGAAAAAGCCTACTTTTCATCGTAGGTGGTGTTGTGTTGCTCGTGGGTATTTATTTTGGATGGAAGTATTTTTATCAGAAGCCTCGTTCCGACGAAGCATCAGGTAAGATGTACAAGGCTGAAATGTATTTCGCCAAGGATTCCTTCAAACTAGCCATAAACGGCAGTGGCGATACTGCTGGATTTGCGAGCATTACCGATGATTACGGTATGACTTCAGCAGGTAATATTTCAAAATATTACCTAGGTGTAAGTTACCTGCGAACCGGTCAATTCGACAAAGCAATTGCAACCCTTCAGGATTTTGATTCTGATGATATGTTCCTAGGTGCGATGGCGCTCGGACTTATTGGTGATGCTTACATGGAGCAAGGGAAATCAGATGATGCAATTGCCGCTTATCTGAAAGCTGCAAAGAAAAACCCTAACAAGTTTACCTCTCCTGTGTATCTTAAGAAAGCTGGTTATGCTTATGAAGATAAAGGTCAGAAAGAAGAAGCTTTGAAGGTATACGAACAAATCAAAGTAGAATTTCCAGAATCTCAGGAAGCTACTCAGGTTGATAAATATATTGCCAGAGTTGGCGGGACTGTAAAGTAAAAACATCAGAAAAAAGAGTCCTGTTCTGTTGAGGCAGAATGGGGCTTTTTAGTTAAGGTTATCAAAATGGCAACAGTTCTGAAAAATCTTTCTGATTACAATGCTGATAGCATCAAATCAGGTAAAGGACAGCGAATTGCAATAATTGTTGCCGAATGGAATTCTGAGGTCACGTTTGCCTTGCGTGACGGAGCCATTAGTTCTTTGAAAAAACATGGAGTTAGTGAAAGTGACATTGAAATCCATAATGTTCCAGGTGCATTTGAACTGACCTTGGGTGCAGAATGGGCTGGAACGGATGAAAATATTGATGCAGTTATCTGTATTGGCTGTGTAATAAAAGGCGAAACACCACATTTCGATTTTATCTGTCAAGGAGTTACGTACGGAATCACAGAATTAAACATCAGTTTGAGTAAACCTGTTATCTTTGCCGTCCTAACAACAAACACCCTCGCACAAGCAATTGATCGATCAGGTGGAGTTCACGGGAATAAAGGAGACGAAGCAGCAATAACAGCACTGAAAATGCTTGAGCTTCGTGACAAAATGAATAAATAGAAGTAGTTCTTTTAAAATAATAATCGGGGGTGTAGCGTACCAACAGTATTGTTGGGAGTAGCGCATCGGTTTGTAAATGAATTTTGTTCTTTAAAATATTTATCGGGGTGTAGCGTCCCAACAGTATTGTTGGGAGTAGCGCATCGGTTTGTAAATGAATTT
>CAIQQJ010000115.1 GCA_903873905.1 uncultured Flavobacteriales bacterium | reverse complement strand
GTTCTTGACAAGCAAGGAAAATTATTGGAGCACGATGTCATTTATCCTCATTTGGGAAAACGTGAAGCAACAGAAGCAGAAGACACACTTTTCCGATTGATTGCTAAACATCAAGTGGAAGCAATTTCAATTGGTAATGGAACTGCAGGAAGAGAAACGGAAGAATTCATTCGTAAGATTCCTGAATTGCCGAAAGAAATTTCTGTGGTGATGGTGAGTGAAAGTGGCGCATCCATTTATTCTGCTTCTGCAGTTGCACGTGAAGAATTTCCTGATTTAGATTTGACGGTGCGTGGTGCAATTTCCATTGGTAGAAGATTGGCAGATCCACTTGCAGAATTGGTGAAACTTGATCCAAAATCAATTGGAGTGGGGCAGTACCAACACGATGTTGATCAACCTCTTTTGAAAAAGAAATTGGATGAAGTTGTTGAAAGTTGTGTAAATGCGGTTGGTGTGGAATTGAATACAGCCAGCAAACAATTGCTTTCTTATGTTTCAGGAATTGGTCCTGCCATTGCAAAAAGTATTGTTGATCATCGTGATGAAAATGGTCCTTTCAAATCGAGAAAGGATTTGAAAAAAGTGGCGCGACTTGGAGAAAAGGCATTTGAACAAGCGGCTGGATTTTTAAGAATTAGAAACGCGAAAAATATTTTGGATCGTAGTGCTGTTCATCCGGAATCCTATGCGATTGTGGAACAAATGGCAAAAGACCTTTCTTGTGAAATTGATGATTTGATTCGTGATAAGGAATTGCGCGGCAAAATTGATCCGAAAAAATATGTGACTGACGTTGTAGGACTTCCAACATTGAAAGACATTCTCGCTGAGTTGGAAAAACCTGGTCGCGATCCGCGAAAAAGTTTTGAGGCTTTCAAATTCCAAGATGGCGTGAATTCCATTGAGGATTTGCGTGAAGGAATGCGCTTGCCGGGAATTGTCACCAACGTTACCAACTTCGGAGCATTCGTTGATATTGGTGTTCATCAAGATGGACTCGTGCACATTTCTCAATTGGCCGATCAATTTGTAGATGATCCGAATAAAGTGGTGAAGGTGCAGCAACAAGTAATGGTAACCGTTACTGAAGTCGATGCGCCAAGAAAACGCATTGCACTTTCCATGAAAGGTGAAACCATTTCTGAAAAAAACCAGTCCAAAAATAAAGTTCCAATTCCCAAAAGCAGTTCATCTTCCTCTTCTTCAAAAGAGAAAAAGGGAAATGATTGGCAAGATCAATTGGCTGCTTTGAAGGGAAAGTTGGGAGGGTAAAAGGAATGATGGGTGGTGGATGTTAAATGTTGAATAGCCTTTGCGTTAATATTAATTTAATTACTCATCATTCACCATTTCATTTCCTATTGACTATCTTCACAGAAGAATACCATGAACCTCTTCTCAAATCTTTTCAAAAAATCTCGTTTAGGTGAACCTTTTGATCTTGGTTTGCTGAATTGTGATGTGCATTCGCATTTCATTCCTGGAATTGATGATGGTTCAAAATCAATGAAGGATTCCATTGAATTATTGAAAGCGATGGAAGATTTCGGATTTAAAAAAGTCATTACCACTCCGCACGTGATGAGCGATTTTTTTCGAAATACATCAGCGGTTATTACAACAGGACTTGAGCAGGTTCGCAATGCCGCAAAAGCAGAAGGTATTGAAATGGAAATTGAGGCGGCAGCAGAATATTATTATGATTATGAATTAGAAGGGAAAATGAAAAATGAGCGCTTGCTCACCTTTGGACTTGATTATTTGTTGTTCGAAGTTTCCTATATGAATGCACCTGATAATCTAGATGAATTTATTTTTCAATTGCAAACAAGTGGCTATAAACCTGTACTTGCACATCCAGAACGTTATCCATTTTGGTTTACAAAAAATCTTGAACATTTCGAAAAATTAAAAGACAAAGGAGTTTTTTTTCAACTCAACATTTGTGCATTGGCTGGTCATTATTCTCCCGATACAAAAAAAGTGGCCGAGCAAATGATTGATAGAGGCTGGTATGAATTTTTAGGAAGTGATTGTCACCATATGGGACATATCGAGATCATGAAAAGGGTGAGAACAGAAAAGTATCTGGAGAAATTAATCAATAGCGGAAAACTTTTAAATAGTACGCTTTGAAAATAGTTGGAAAGTTATTCTATTCACTTGTCCCCCGCCACTTGCCACTTGTCCCCCGCCACTTGCCACTTGCCACTTGTCACTTGTCACTTTTCTTATGCTTCCATCTTTTGTGTGACCACAACCAAAATTCCGGTTTCGCAATAATGTCTTTTTCCAAAATGCGAGTTACTTTTTCTGTGATTTCTCCGTAGGCGGTTTCCAAAGGTTTGTCGGTGACTTCTACAAATTCCAATTCGTAATGGCCACGTTTTATTTTATTCAATCGCGTAAAAAGAACAGGTTGGTTATACTTCTTCGCGAAATATTCTGTTCCATACAACACGGCAGTTTCTTGGTTTAAAAATTTCATCCAATAACATTTTGTCGGATCAGCTGGTGATTGATCAATGGCAAAAAGTGATGCGTGTAATTTTTCTGATGGTGTTTCGAAAAAGAGTTTTACGCCTTTTGTAGGAAGCATAATCGTTCCGTTCCTACTTCTCGCAGTAATCATTTTTTTATCCAAATAGGAATCACTCAGTGGGGTATACAATACAACCGCCTGGTGTTTTAAAAATGAATTTAATCCTGTCAACAACAATTCCCAACTATTGTAATGTCCAATTGCAAGAATGACATTTTTCCCCTGCTCGTAATATTTATTTACAAGTTCAGGATTCTTACAAGTGATATGTCTTGCCAGTCGCTTGGGAGAAATGGTAAATATTGTTTGGCTTTCAAGCAGCACATCGCAAAGATGTTTGTAAAAACGTTTTGCAATTTCACGCTGTTCCTTTTCCGATTTTTCGGGGAATGAATTCCGAATATTCGCAAGCACAACCTTTTTACGATAACCTACAACGTAAAAAATAATCACATAAAGGAATCTGGATTTCAAATGCAGCACGCAAAACGGCAAAACCGAAATCGGAATAAGAACCAGATAATAAAGCAGCGCGCTGAAAAACATAGGAGGGCAAATTTAGTGGTAATATTCTACCCTCATCAACACTTTAGAAAATCAGCCTACTAGCATATCTCTGAGAGCCCTTAAACACTGCTATTTTTCCAATTCCAAAATTTCCCTAAATACGATCAATTCCACCCAAATTCCGTACATTTGCCAATATCCTTTAAGGGTATTCCCAAAATTTATTTATTGAAAAAATGACAACAGATTCAAACTCCAAATCCACGGGGATGGAATACAATACAAGTCTTCCTGTAATGACCATTGCCGAATATGGCAGAAGTGTTCACCGCATGATAGACTATTGCCTCACATTGACAGATCGTGATGAAAGAAGTAGATGCGCGCGCTCCATTGTTCGTGTGATGATCATTCTTAATCCACAAATGAAAGAATATGCCGATTACGAGCATAAACTTTGGGATCACTTGCATATTATTTCGAATTTTCAATTAGATGTCGATGGTCCATTCCCAAAGCCAGAACCCGAATTGATCAAATCAAAACCTGAAATTGTTCCTTATCCACAAAGAAATATTCGTTTCAAACATTACGGAAAAATTCTTGAAGATCTTTTGAAAAAGGCAATGGAAGAAACAGATCCAAAAGCAAAAGAGATTTTCACAGAACAACTTGCCCAATTAATGAAACGTCATTATTTGAATTGGAATCGCGATTCTGTAAATGATCAACTTATTGTAGAGCAATTGGAAAATCTTTCAGAAGGTAAATTGAAAGTCAGTGAAAGTTTCCGATTCCTTCATACCAGCGAAATTCTTCCGAAAAATGCAATTCCGCAAAATCAAATGCAGCATGCAGCGAAGAAGAAAAGTAATAACAACATGCACAAGAAAAAGAAAAGATAAATCAGTTCGGAGTGTTTAGTTCGGAGTGTTTAAAATAGTCTCCGAACTAATCGCTCCAAACTCCAAACTGAATTATGGCATCATTTGAAATCATCGGAGGCAAAAGCCTTAAAGGGGAACTGATTCCTCAAGGAGCGAAAAACGAGGCGCTTCAAATTATTTCTGCTGTCCTTCTCACCGCAGAGAAAATCACCATCTCCAACATTCCTGATATCGTCGATGTGAATAAGTTGATCGATCTGATGCGCGATCTTGGCGTGAAGGTTGAAAAAACAGGTCATGAACAATTTACTTTTCAGGCCGATCATGTCAATGTTGATTATATAAATACGGAAGCTTTCAAGAATAAAGGTGGCGCACTTCGAGGTTCTATCATGATCGTTGGACCCTTGCTTACTCGTTTTGGTCGCGGATATATTCCGAAACCGGGTGGGGATAAAATTGGCCGCCGTCGTTTGGATACACACTTTATCGGTTTTGAAAATCTCGGCGCGAAATTCACTTACGATGCGGAGAATGAATTTTATAAAGTCGAGGCCAATCGTCTAACGGGCGCATACATGTTGCTCGATGAAGCATCAGTAACAGGAACAGCCAACATTGTGATGGCGGCCTCACTGGCGAAAGGAACAACAACAATTTATAATGCGGCTTGCGAACCGTATCTGCAACAATTGTGCAAGATGCTTAATCGTATGGGTGCGAAAATCACTGGCGTTGGCTCTAATTTGTTGACGATAGAAGGCGTTGAAAAGCTTGGTGGTACAGAACATCGTTTGTTGCCCGACATGATTGAGGTGGGAAGTTTTATTGGTCTCGCCGCAATGACACAATCTGAAATTACAATCAAGAATGTTTCATACGAAAGTCTTGGTGTTATTCCTGGTGTGTTTCAACGTCTTGGAATTAAAATGGAATTAAGAGGAGATGATCTTTTTATTCCTGCGCAAGAATCCTATGAGATTGATACCTTCATTGATGGAAGTATTCTCACAATTGCAGATGCTCCTTGGCCAGGATTTACTCCCGATTTATTGAGTATTATTTTAGTCGTTGCAACACAAGCAAAAGGCAGTGTGCTCATTCATCAGAAAATGTTTGAGAGTCGTTTGTTCTTCGTGGACAAACTCATCGATATGGGAGCGCAAATTATTCTCTGTGATCCCCATCGTGCAACAGTAATTGGTCTGGGAAGAAATCACCATTTGCGTGGTGTTACCATGACATCACCTGATATTCGTGCTGGAGTATCGCTTCTAATTGCTGCACTTTCTGCAAAAGGGAAGAGCACCATTCACAATATCGAACAAATTGATCGGGGTTATCAAAATATTGATGAACGCCTTAGAAAACTTGGTGCGGAAATTGTTAGAAAAGCATAAATAATTCTGAATTCTAAATTTTGAATTTGATAAACATGAAAACAAATAAATTTTATTTACTGCCACTTTTTTTTCTGCCGCTAATTTCTTTTGGCCAAGTTTCTGGAAATGTAACAGGGCTCAATGTGGGGAACATCGCACCTGAAATTATCATGAAAAACCCGAACGATTCTTCCATTGCGCTTTCTTCGCTTCGTGGAAAAATGGTTTTGATAGATTTCTGGGCATCTTGGTGCGGACCATGTCGCGGCGAAAATCCGAATGTGGTGAAAACTTATTTGGGTTATAAGGATTCCATTTTTACCAATGGAAATTCGTTTACTGTTTTCAGTGTTTCATTGGATAGAGATAAAGGTTCATGGAAAGGTGCAATTGCACACGATGGTTTAGTTTGGCCTTATCATGTAAGTGATTTGCAATTTTGGCAAAATGCAGCCGCTCAGCAATACCAGGTTTTTTCTATTCCGACAAATTTTTTGATTGATGGAAATGGTATTATTATCGCAAAGGGTTTGCGTGGAGAAGATCTTCCAAAAGCACTTTCCACTTTGACCAATCGCGATAAGAAAGCATATGAAGTAAAAAAGAACGATTCGAAAAAACCTGCTAAAAAGCGAAAAGAAAAGAAAAAGAAAGCAGCGAGTGGCGGTACTTTTATGCTGGATGACAAACAAAAAGCTTTGATTATTTCGACTTGCTGAAAATAAATTTCACAAGTGAAAAACCGTTTCAGAAATGAGGCGGTTTTTCTATTTTCTCATTGCTTAAGTGCCGTAGTGGCAATATTTTCAAGTTGCTTCTGGATTTTCTGCTAATAATTCATCATTTACCTTCAATTTCCCTATAAAACCAAGTATTTCTGACAATCTGACGCATTATCTTTGCTGGCTTAGAATTTGACTTAATAGTGCTGATTATGGCCCTAAATTGGAAGAAAAAATTAGAAAATATTATGAACGAGAATACGAATGATAGCACTGTTAATTCTACGGATCAGCCACAACACGATCTTCCTGGAATTCCAACAGATGCGGATGCAAAACGAATTGCTGAATTGGAGGTGCAGGTTTCTGAATTGAATGATAAACATCTTCGTCTTTATTCAGAGTTTGATAATTTCAGAAAGCGTACCTCTAAAGAACGTGTTGAAATTTTGAACATGGCTGGTGCGGAAATAATAAAAAGTTTGCTCCCTGTAGTTGATGATCTCGAACGCGCAATTAGAAATAATGAGCAATCAAAAGATGTTGCAGCTATAAACGAAGGTGTGAATCTTATCGCTCAAAAATTCAGAAGTATACTTGCCCAAAAAGGCTTAGAATCCGTTTCTTCCGTAGGACAAATTTTCGATGTTGATTTGCACGAAGCAATTACAAATATTCCTGCACCAAGTGAAGATATGAAAGGGAAAGTTGTGGATGAAGTTGAAAAAGGATATATGTTAAATGGAAAAATAATTCGATTCGCTAAAGTAATCGTAGGGAACTAAAGAAGTTGTAAAGTCGACAAGTTGCAAAGTTGTCTAGTTAAATAGGCTGACAAAAAACTTTCCAACTTTCCAACTTTCCAACTAAAAAACAATGAGCAAAAGAGATTTTTACGATATACTTGGTATAAAAAAAACGGCCACGCCTGAAGAAATAAAAAAGGCGTATCGTCAAAATGCCATTAAGTTTCATCCAGATAAAAACCCTGGTGATAAAGCTGCAGAAGATAAATTCAAGGAAGCGGCGGAAGCATACGAAATTTTGAGTGATGAAAATAAACGTCGCAAGTATGATCAATTTGGTCATGCTGGTGTGGGTAGCAGTGCGCAAGGTGGAAGTGGCGGTCATGGTCCCGGTGGATTTTCAATGGATGATATTTTTTCCCAGTTCGGAGATATTTTTGGTGGAGGTGGTGGTGGATTCGGCGGACAACGCGGAGGACGCAGAGTACAGCGTGGTTCGAATCTTCGAGTGAAAGTGAAATTGACACTTGAAGAAATAGCTACAGGCGTAGAAAAAAAATTAAAGGTTCCGAAAAATGTAAGCTGTGAAAAATGTCACGGAACGGGTTCGTCCAATGGATCAACAAGTACTTGTGGCACTTGTCGTGGACAAGGACAGGTTGCACAAATCGTAAACACTCCATTGGGAAGAATGCAAACTGCAACAACTTGTCCTGCATGCGGCGGAGAGGGCCAGACCATTACGGATAAATGTAAATCTTGTCATGGTGATGGTGTTGTGCGCGGTGAAGAAATGATCAGCGTGCGTATTCCTGCAGGTGTGCATGAAGGAATTCAATTGAGCGTTAATGGAAAAGGAAATGCAGGTCCAAGAGGCGGTGTTCCTGGTGATTTAATTGTTGTCATAGAAGAAGCGCCTCATGAGTTTTTAATGCGAGACGGAAATAATCTTTTCTACGAACATCATGCAAGTATTCCGGACGTTGCACTAGGATCAAGTGTGGAAATTCCTACACTCGAAGGAAAAGCAAGAATAAAAATTGAACCCGGCACACAATCTGGAAAAGTTTTGCGTTTGAAAGGCAAAGGCATTCCAGATATCAATGGTTACAGTCGTGGAGATTTATTGGTGAACATTCAAGTTTGGACGCCAACACATCTCACGTCGGATGAAAAGAAAGTCATTGAGAAGATGAAAGAGTCGCATAATTTCAAACCAAATCCGAGCAAGAAAGACAAGAGTTTCTTCGATCGAATGCGGGAGTACTTTGAGTAATAAAGGATTTGTTAATTTGTTAATTGCCAATTCATTTCCCCTATTAAAATCGCCAATAACCATTAACTTCGTCTTATGGAGAACATTCTTTCCGCCAAAAATGTTGTCAAGCGATTCGGAAATTTTGTTGCGCTTGATGATGTGAGCATTGAAGTTCCAACTGGAACTATTTTTGGATTGCTCGGACCAAATGGAGCAGGAAAAACAACACTCATTCGAATCATTAATCAGATTACAGCCCCCGATAGCGGACACGTTTTAATTGATGGCCGTTTGTTGAATCCAGAGCATGTAAAAGATATCGGTTATCTTCCTGAAGAGAGGGGATTGTATCGGAAAATGGGCGTGGGAGAGCAAGCCGTTTACCTTGCACGATTAAAAGGCCTTTCCAAAAAAGAAGCGAATGCAAGAGTGAAAGATTGGTTTGCGCGATTTGGAATGGATGGATGGTGGAAGAAAAAAGTGGAAGAACTTTCGAAAGGGATGCAACAGAAAGTTCAATTCATTGTCACTGTTTTGCATGAACCAAGACTGTTAATTCTTGATGAACCATTCAGCGGTTTTGATCCCATCAACGCACAGTTGATAAAGGATGAAATTCTTCGATTGAAAAATAACGGTGCAACAATTATTCTTTCTACACACAATATGGGTTCCGTTGAAGAACTCTGCGACAACATTGCCCTCATCAATAAGGGAAAGAAGATTCTTGATGGTAATGTGAAAGAAATTCGTCGCGCCTATGCTGCTCGAACCTACGATATACAATTCAAAGGAAGCATGATTGCCTTTACAAATTCCATGTGGACGGGTGCAGAATTGATTGAGAAGCATGATGGAGAAAATGGAATGGTGCATGCTCGCATAAAATTATTGGGAAACACTTCTCCGAATTTAATTCTTGAAAATGTAATTCGTGCTGGAGAGGTAAATGGTTTTACAGAAGTATTGCCAACTATGAATGATATTTTCATTATGAAAGTTCAGGAAAGTTCTGGAATTGTAGAGAAAAAAGAATTGGTTGGAACAAAAAGTAATTACACCGAATAAGAGCCATGGGAAAAATCGGAATTATTATCTGGCGGGAATATATTACACGTGTGAAAAACAAAACGTTTGTCATTATGTGCTTTTTGTTGCCAGTACTCATGGGCGGAATGATTTTGGTAACACAAAGAATTTCCGAAGAAGAGAATGTTGCACGAACCATTGTAGTTGTTGATGCTTCAGGTATGCCTGATTCTCTCAGTTATGCGCATATTTTTCATGACACAGCCGATCTTAAATTCAATTTCAATTACATCTACAAAAGTTTGGGTGATGTAAAAAAGGTTTACAAAGATTCTTCTCACGTTTCGATTCTTTGGATTCCGGATAATTTTATGGGAGGTGGTGATACAACTGAAAATCATTCTGTAGGAATGACCGTCAAACTTGTTTCCACTTCAGAGCCAGGCGTGAATACAATCAATATGCTGGAAAGTGTTTTTAATGATGAAATCCAGCGTGATAATATGAGGGTGAATCATATTTCACACAAAGCTGTTGATCTTGCATTGAAAAAAGTTGCCGTTGCTGACGAAGTGAATGGAACAACCAAGGGAGATATCAAAGCGATGGTGGGTTTGGCATTTGGATTTATTATTTATATGTATATCCTGATGTTCGGTGTGCAAATCATGCGAAGTGTTGTTGAAGAAAAAATGACACGCATTGTTGAAGTCATAATTTCTTCTGTGAAACCATTTCAATTGATGTTGGGAAAAATCATTGGCGTGACAATGGTTGGTATTACGCAGTTTCTTATTTGGATGATTTTGTCAATGGCAATTGTTGTTCCCGTTGTGAATTCGGTCAACGCTGACAATGTGGATTATACGAAAGCCATGCCGCATCAAATCAAAAATGCGATTCCGATTACCAATGAAAATAGTATTTTATCCATTGATCCAACAGAAAAAACAAAAGAAGTCATTGCAACAATTATGACCATTCCTTGGGGAAATCTGATTCCTGCATTCTTGTTTTATTTTCTCTTTGGATATTTTCTTTACGCTTCCATCTTTGCTGCGATTGGTTCTGCAGCTGATGTGGATGCCGACACGCAACAATTCACCTTGCCTGTAACCATTCCATTGATTATCGCCATGATGTCGTGTGTAACTGTGATTAATGATCCGAACGGGCACATTGCGAAAATTCTTTCAATGATTCCATTTACATCACCAATCATCATGTTGATTCGAATTCCATTTGGTGGCGTTGGTATTTTTGAGTTATTGCTTTCTTTCGCAATTCTCATTGTCACTTTCCTCGCCATGACATGGATTTCAGGAAGAATTTACCGCGTTGGAATTTTGATGTATGGTAAAAAAGCATCTTGGAAAGAAATAGGAAAATGGATTTTCTATAAAGCATAATGAATTTGTAATTTGATTTTTGCCAATGTCCAATTGAAAGAATTTGCCAATCACTAATTGCCAACCACCAAAGCCCCGTGAGAATAGCAGTAATTGACCTGGGTACGAATACATTTAATCTTTTGGTTGCGGAATCAAGAGTGGGAAGTGATTTCCAGACGCTATACAATGAAAAGCTGCCGGTAAAATTAGGTGAAGGTGGAATTAACAAAGGATTTATTACAGATGCAGCATTTGTTCGTGGCGTTGCTGCAATGGAAAATTACATGACAACCATTCACCAGTGGCATGCTGAACGCACATTGGCATTCGCAACTTCAGCAGTTAGGAATGCGGCCAATGGAAAAGAATTTATTGACGCGGTAAAAGAAAAAACAGGAATAGATATTCAAGTTATCAGTGGTGCGAAAGAGGCGGAATTGATTTCTATTGGTGTGCGACAGGCTGTAAAACTTTCCGAGAAACCTTCTTTGATTATTGACATTGGTGGCGGCAGTACAGAATTCATTATTGTTGATCACGAAAATATTCTTTGGAAAAGGAGTTTTGAAATTGGAGCATCACGTTTGTTGCAACGTTTTGAACCCTCCGATCCGATTTCAAAAGAGGATCAAACTGCAATTGCAGATTATATCACACATGAATTGGAACCGCTTTGGGATGCCGCTAAAAAATATGATGTGACAGAATTAATTGGGGCATCTGGTTCTTTTGAGTCGCTCGCGGAGTTGGTGAATATGCGTTACCGCTCGCTTCCAGGACTTTCAACTAAAACAGAATGTGTTTTTAATCTTGATCAATGTGGAAAGATTCACGAAACAATTTTAGGTTCTACACGTGCAGAACGTTTGGAAATGAAAGGTCTGCTTGCCATGCGCGTTGATCTAATTGTGATTTCAGCAATTCTTGTTGAAACGGTACTCAGCAAACTCGCCATTTCTGAAATGAGATATTCTTCCTATTCCTTGAAAGAAGGTGTGCTGTGGGATTATCTCAATCAGTGAAAATTATTTTCAATTTATTAATTTCCAATTTCCAATTTTCTTTCAATTGGAAATTTCTTTTGCGTGAGGGATAGTAGTGCCACATAGTGGTCCCTTCGGGAGAAAGCCCATCCCCCCAACAATTCTGTTTGGGGGATGGGGGCACGCCATAATGATTACAGATTACCAATTACCAATGAAATAGTTGTTGCTTATCAATAAGAAGTTATTGTCGAAAGGATGAGAAAAAGAATGTTAGGAGTTTTAGTAAATTGTAAATTTGTCTGACTGAGTAGGCTTGCGTTTTTCCAGCAAGACGTATCGAGGTCACATTCCTCTTTCCGCTTCTGTTACAGGTTTCCCATCGGCTTTTGGTTTTTTGCGAAGCGCCATTTTTGCAAAAAGCTTTTTGTAGAATGCCGGATTGTTTTCAATTTCCTTTCCATGATTTTTTCGCGTGTGTTGAACGGAAATAACCTCACCTGTTTTTAAATCCAAAATCGCCACATCGTATGTCATCGAATGACGTGGAATGAAAACTCTGATTGCAGGAACAACAACAAGACAAGAAACTCCAAACCAAAATGGATGTTGAATTTTTTTGCGGTATTCTGTTTCCACCATGGTGAACATCACATAACGAGTTCCATAACGCTTGATGATCGAATCAATTTGCATTTGATTGTTAATGGTCGTTGCATATCCACCAGTTCCATGTTGCAGACGTTCAAAGAACCATTCGTTTAAAATTGCGAGATCTGAAAAAGTGTCGCCAGCCAAACTGTCCATTCCAAAAGGATTCATCATGACACATTCTACACCAGCACTTTTCGCTTCTTTGGAAATGGTTGTGCCTAGTGTTTTTTGTCCTTCTTCACTCGCAGCAAAATTCTGTTCAGCGTCTTTTTTACGTTTCAACTGAATGTATTTTTCATAATCAGGAGAAACAACAATCACTTTCAAAATTCCGAAACCATAATTTTCTTCTTCTTTTTTATCTGCCTGTATTTGTTTTTTTGTCTGCTTGTCAAACACGGAATTGTCAGACGTGGTAACAAGACTCGCACGATGATCCGTGAAATATTTAAACGTATGGACGAATTCAGTGTCATGCAATTGTTCAACAAAAGCGAATTTTGTAAAACGTTCTTTTTGTGAATTCAAACGGAATTTATCCATACGTGAATATTTTGATTCACCTGTTTCGCCTGTTTCTGTTACGCGTTGCAAAGAATCTTTTCGGTATTGTTCTTTCGCCGCATCGGGCGTGATGGTGGAAAAATAGCTCATGTGCAAATTCTGCTTATTCACCAGCATGATAAATAAACTATCGCAAAGTGATTTTTGAAAATTATCAGAAGGATCAGTTTTGTGAAGTGTCCAGTTGTAGGATAAGGCAAGAACCGTTAATTCATCGGGTTCTATTTCATGGAATAAATGATAAAGTTGTTGTTGTTGTCCAGGATAATCCTTGAAATCAGGAATTCGATAATAACCACCACGATTTAGTGCAGAATATTTTCCACTGTTGCCGGAAAAGAAATCATACATCAAATAGGGATTGTAATTTGAACCACCGCTGCTGGTCTGGTTATACGCCGCAAGTTCATACAAACAACGTCCAATTATTTTCTCCAGATAAATATCATTTGGGTGACGTTGCAGCATCATGTAGGAAGAATAAATCGCGCTTGGATAATTACGATCAAGCAAATACAGGCGACAAATTTCATAACGAGATTTTTCACGTACACGCAAAAATTCATCTTTGGAAACAATGAATAAATGCGTTCCTCCATTTTTTACAGTATCCACTTCTGTCATCAAAGCCATTCTGCGTTTGCGAACATTCGGATGCGTGCTGTTTCTATCTTCGTAATTGTCGTCGGAATAAATTGGGTCTACATCTTTCAAAAAATATCCCACAGGAATGGTCATGAAATTTTTATTGAAGAATGTTGTGTCGAAAGGAATATCATCGAAGGGTAAATCGGAATAATCGAGAACATCAAATGACCGAAGCGCTTCCTTTGCACTGTAAGGAGATTTTTTATACAATTCAAATCCCATTTGATCCGCCTCAAGTTCCTGTTCCTGGTTGTATGAATAATAGGAGGAAAGTAAAAGATAGGAAGGTGTGTCATCGCTACGCTCTTTTAGATCTTCCCTGTTGAGATAACCTTTCAGCATGTGATGTTGGCGAAAGTGCGTGATTTCGTGCGCAAGAATATAGGCCAGTTGCGCTTCATTATCCAACTGCGCAAGAAGTCCGACTGTGATAAGAATATTTCCAGTGGCAGAAGTAAAAGCATTTGGATCAGGACTTTTGTAAGCGTAAAAATGTAGTTTGTGCAGCGTTGCAGTGTCGTCTTTTAAAAGTACGGCTCCCACTTTACTCACATACGCACTGAGTGAATCATTAAAAAGCACGAGTCCACTAATCATTCTTTGCTGCGCATAATAACTCATCTCGCGCATAAAAGCTTCCTCTTGTGTATTGACAGGATCACCACTGGAATTTCTTTTTGCGATTTCATGATCAACTAATACATGACTCGGATTGTAGAAAAAAGTTGGAAGATTGCCATTGGGCTCAAGCGGAGCAATCTGAGCAAATGCATTTCCGAATGCAAAAAAAGCGAAGCAGGCAATTAATAGATTACGCATAATTGAATTTGCCTTGTAAGTGAAATTGTTTCATCTAAGTTAAGTCTAGAAAAGCGATTTGAAATTTTGGAATAAGGAATAAGAATGAAAGATTGTTAATTTATTGGCAAAAGTTTCTGCTTATTCTTTTATCATAATCCCAAATCTTACAAAAGATACATTCCCAATGTCGATTCCATAATTATTAATTTTTAATTCCTTCCAGTGATCCACCTTTCGCAAAGAAACGCTCAATTTGCTTTTCTATTGTTGGGTCTTTTTCAAGTGGTGGTGCATGATGGGGTTTTGTGCGGGAATCAATGATAAGCGGTCCTTCGCAAGACCAATGTTTGTGTTCTGTAACAGCCTTGACTCCATAAATGTCATGGGAAGGATTGCTTCTTGTAAAAGTTGCCCAAAGGAAATTATTAATTGTCTTGGAAACAAAATCGGAGTCATCGCAAAGAATGATTAATGGAAAACCGTCCAACTTTTCTTTTTGAATGGAGAGTGCTTCTGTCAATTTTGAAAGTTCCTTTTCCGCATTTTCATATGAAATGAATTTTGGCCCTTTCAATGAAAGAAATCCCGGCATAATTAATTTTGCATTTTCAAAACCATCGGGTAAATTCAATTCTGGAATTTCCTTTTTCAGCTCACGAACTTTTGGGCCAGCGGCAGCGAAAACGACTTTTGATCCTGCATTTAATCCGCTTCCACTATAATCAAGTGTATCAATACTTGTGTTGGTGTAAAAATGAATGTCGCGGCGCAAATCAATTCGCTCAAAAATGTGTTTGAAATATGCTGGAATATTGTGAATGTCCAGTTGCGGATTATCATTGAAGGAAGAAATGAAAAGATATTTTGCCAATGAAAGTTGTCCTGAACCTAGAATGTGATTGGCAATAGTGAGAATTTCCGATGGACGATTTGAATTGGAATAAGGAGTATATCTTTCACTTCCTATGGCCAATAGCAAAGGATGAACTCCGGCCGCATCCACTGCATGCACACTTTTCAATCCGGGGATTTCTTTTTCCAAACCCTTCCCTGCCAATTCATGCACCAACCAACCGAAGCTTGTATCTTCTTGTGGTGGTCGTCCAACAACTGTAAAAGGCCAAATTGCATTTTCACGATGCCATACTTTATGTACGCGCATCATTGGAAAAGGATGTTTCAAGCTATAATATCCGAAGTGATCTCCAAATGGTCCTTCCAATTTATTTTCTTCTGGATATATTTCTCCTGTAATTACAAAATCCGCTTCTGTTGCTATACAATATCCATCTTGGTATGCATAATGGAATTTCCGATTTCCCAAAACCCCTGCGAATGTTAGTTCGGATAATCCTTCGGGTAATGGCATGACCGCACTGAATGGAATGGAAGGAGGACCACCCACAAAAATTGAAACTTTCAGTGGCTGATTTTTTGCAATTGCTTTCGATTGATGAATTCCAATTCCGCGATGCAACTGGTAATGCAACCCGATTTCCTTATCCTTCACATAATCATTTCCACTCAATTGAATTCGATACATTCCCAAATTGGAATTCATGATTCCCGGTTGATCGATGTCTTCAGAATAAACAGCAGGAAGCGTAACAAATGCCCCACCATCATCGGGCCAATGTTTGATTTGTGGTAGATCGGATATTTTAATTTCAAAATCCATAACCGGCATTTCCATTTCCGATTTTTTGGGAATGGATTTCAATCCAGCGAGCAATGTATTTGCATTCTCAAGTGGATGACGCAATGCTTTGAGTGGATCGGATTTTACATCCACTAATTTTTTTACATTTTCGATGGAGTCACGAAAAATGAATTGTGCACGTTCTTTAGTTCCAAAAATATTTGAAGCCGCTCTGAATTTGCACCCTTTTACATTTTCAAAAAGTAATGCCGGTCCGCCAGCTTCATGCACGCGCAAGTGAATTGCCGCCATTTCCAGATTCGGATCAACTTCTTCCGTAACACGAATCAGGTGACCGTGTTTTTCAAGATCGAGAATGCACTCTTCAAGACTCTTATATCCCATTGGGTAAAGTTACCTTTTTTACTTCCTGAAAAATAGCCTTTAGGGAAGTGGTTTTGCCCCTCTTCTGATGCAAATTTGGAAAATCCTATCGGAATTGCGCAAAAATGGATTGTTTAAAAAAAACAGGAATCCCAATAAGTTTTTTGCATTTGCCAATGAAAACAGAAATGTGGAATTGAAAAAAATATTTCTGTGTAGGTGAATTTTGGGAAAAGGTATGTTGTGTTGTTATTGGTAATTCAAATTGATCTTATCGAATCAAAGCAATTTTTCCCATCTGCAAAATCATTCCATTTTTATCTTTTGTTCTGAAAAAATAAATTCCAGGTGCAAGGTTTTTTAAATCAAACAAGGCTTTGTCATTTTCAAAATAAGTAGTTTCCAATAATTGCCCTTCTGAATTTACCAAATCAACAGTAGTAATTCCTGGATAATTAGAAATGATATTAACTTCATTTGAAGCTGGATTTGGGAATGAGGAAACAGAATAGGTTGTTGCGTTTTGTTCGTGTACACCCGCAGGACAAATGTTACTTGAGTTGAAAGTTGTATTTGCAAATTGAATAAACGGACCAGTTCCATTCGGACATCTTCCCAATGAAATGTCTGTTGTTTGTGCTCCAAAAGAAATACTGTCGAGAACAGCTCCTGTTGAATTACTTAACATGATTTGTTCACCAGCTGCTGACAAATGGAAATTGCAATGTAAATAGGAAGACGTATTTGTTGATAGATCTGCCCAAATAATCATGTAACCATAAGGAGGAATGACAACTTCTGGAAAAGCGTATTTCATTGGCAAAGTATAGTCATCTGTCAAATACAAGCCATACATGCTGAGTGGAATGGAGGTTCTGTTGTATAATTCAATCCAATCTTGATGCGCTCCAACTTCATTGGTAGTGCCTGTTTGATTTGAAGCAACAAATTCATTTATGACTACCTGTCCAACATTAGCAGCAGTGACAGCAACCGGAATGGAATAAAATTCATATTCTGCTCTTTCTGGTGAAAACATTCCTGCGTTTGCATTTTCAGCGTAAATATAATATTGCATAAAAGCAGAAGTGGCAGTAATATTTGCTCCAAATACAAAATCACCAGCAGCGCCATCATGATGAAGGCCGTCGTCATACATTGGGATTCGGTAAAAACGGTTCGGTGTTTGATCACGATAGCCAAGCATTACACTTGCAGAATTTGAAACATTTGCAGTAATCCAAATCGTGTCATTCAAACTTAGTGTAGTTGGACTTGAATGGACATTGGTAATGAAGGGAGGAATTTGTTGGAATTGTGTTGTTGAATTCAAGTATGCCGTTCTTGGCGACATCAGGGTGGAAATGCCAGGGACATTTGAAATAGTTGTTGTTAATCCTTGTTGAAATTGGTTGTATGTGAAAAGTGAAAAAGTTTCAACCTGTACAGAACTGTCAATGAGCGTTTGCAAACTTTGTGCAATTGCGAGATAATTTCCATTGGAGAAAAATTCTGTGTCAATTGTGCGCATGTGTGCAATGTACATTTTCAGATAGGTGGAGTTGGCAAACAAATTCATGATCATTGGTCTCGCTCCGTTCGTAGAATGAAGTAGAGGCGTCATTTGTTGCATTCCTGTTAAGGAAAGATTGCTGAGACCAGTATTTGTAAATCCACCGAAGCACATATTCAAATCCCAAACGATCGGATCAAATCTTCCGTTACCATCTTTGTACAAATAATAATTCTGTGCGAAGGCTCCGGAATAAGAGTCAAGATTGACTGTTTCATTATTGAAAGCGAGCATCCAAAGCGCACGGTCGATATCCAAAATTGAATCTGCAGACGAACCGTGATTTGTAATGGTATCACATAAATTGATGAGATCCTGCCATTTCAAAACTGATTTCATTTCATAACGATCATAATAATTTGCGCTGTCCGTTCCCAAGTAAAGGAGATTTGGGAAATGTCCATTGATTACACTAACAGGATTGCATTTGAAAAAACTGTTGCTGGCAGAATAAAAATGGTTGCTCAAAAAATTGTTATCAATGCTTTCGCAATTACTGTATACTCCATAATAAATTCCATTAATGGTAACTCTTGCAAAATTACATTGCGGTGCAGCCATATAATTTCGCAGAATATCATAGGCAAGAACTTCTCGCACCATGGATGGATCGGCAAAACAATTGCTGAGTTTTACATCCGTATAACTGTCGTATGCAGCAGTTCCATGTACGTAATCCAGCTTTAGGTGAAGCGGGTTTTTTGCAACGGTTGAATCGTAAGAACTATTCCCTTTATAACGAACGCCGACACTGTCGAAGATGGTGCCATTTATTTTCACTTGTGTTGCCAGAACGTAGCCATCACTTCCAATTTTAGCAGTATCCATTTCATAATCCCAATTCGGAGTAGGAAAGGTGATTTCAATAACCTGAACTGTGTCGGTTCTAAAAAAACTGTTTTGTCCAATAAGAAAATTGCCACAAAAAATAAATAGTGGAAGAAAAAAGAGCAGTTTACGATTCATTTGAAATACTATTGAAATAATAAAAAGCAGTTTCGATTAATTAAAAATCAATTTCAATGTTGAGCTTTTGTTGGCGCCTGAAATGTTTATGAAATACATGCCGCTATTCAAATCGGATTTTTCAATGCGCAAATAGCTGTTGTAATAATTCTTATAGGTGCGCACTATTCTTCCTTCTACATCAAGAATGCAAATGGTATGCAAACTTGTTTTGTCATTGAATTCAAGCATTGCAAATTCACTAGTTGGGTTTGGGGAAATGCGAATGCCTTCTGAGAAATTATTTTCGCTTATTCCAATGGAAAGACAATCCACACAACCGGAATAACAAATAACTGCTAGCATGGAATCTTTCGGAAGGTATGTTTCACGATTTCCATTTGCAGTAACACATGGACTGGGAATTACTTCTGCATTCGCTATGGTATTTCCATTTAAATATTTGAATTCATTTGAAAGAACTGCAGTCAATGTGTCGATATATGTTATGTATTCATAAACGTGACCATCAAAACTGTACATCCTTGTTTTTGCAGGATTCCATCCTTGAAAAGTTCCTTCAACATGTATGCCCGTAGGATCAATTGCAGCCTCGTTTTGCAAATCTACCTCAAAACGCAAAAGGTGTTTTCCTATTGGTGCATTAGTTCCAAAAATAACAGGCTCAATGATCGTGGTGTCATTGGCAAGGGAATCAATATAAATCCATCTGTTGTCGATGTAATTGTAAAGCACTCGAGATTCTATCGGTACAAATTCCACTTGATAGGCAAAAATGCCATTTACATATTTGTATTCATATTTTGTGAAAGCAGGAATATCTACAATGATGCTATAGATATTGGTGTCAGCCACCTCTTGTGTCATGGTTGCTGTATTGGGAATCCAATTGCCGCCAGTAAATCCTGCAGCAGTTTGGAAATCGCCCGTTACATGTACACCTAATGAATCAACAACTACTTGTCCTGTCATGTTAACGGAGAACTTAACTTTTTTGGCAAACAATCCGCTGCAAATAAAAAGTGTGGCAGCAATTAGAAAATATTTTTTCATGATGTAATTTATTTGATGATAGAAATTTTCTTGGTCACCGAAGTTTGATTTTCTGAGATTACCGAAATAAAATAAATTCCGTTTTCAAGATTCGACAAATCCAATGTTTTTGAATTTTCTGCTGTGATGATATTTTTCCCCATTGCGTCAAGAACCGTAACAATATAATTTTTGTTTTCATTTAATCCGGTTTCAATCGTAACAATTCCAGTTGAAGGATTTGGGAAAATTGTTAATTCATTCTGATTATTGAAAATACTCAAAACAGAAGTGGTGAATGAAAAATTAAAATTCGCAGAATAACTAAACATGCAACCATTTGCATCCGTAACACGCACAAGATAAATTCCACTGACACTTGGTGTATAATTTTGACTGGTTGCACCTACAATCTGAACACCATTCAAATACCATTGATAGGTGGTGGCTGCACTCGAAGTCAGTACGGAAACGTTTTGAGTAATAGTTGGAATTGCCGGAGCAGTATTGTTAACATAACATGCTGAATAACGGAAAGCCTGCGAAACTTGTCCTGTAATAGATTTTGACCAAATGGTGGTTCCCGCAGGATCAACTTCGTAAATGAGTCCTGAAAAAGCAATGCAAACCAATTGATTTCCATTGGGCAGTTGTTGCGAATTTCCTTCGTTGCTCGTATAGCCTGTGCAGGAAAGGCGAGAAGTGTAAGTTGAAGGAGCATAAGCAGTATTGGCTGTGTAAGAATAATTATAGCCACTTACCGGAGGAGTGATTTGATCAACGCAAGATTGCGACATGGAAATTCCATTGTTGTTGAATCCTACAATTCTTCCTTCATTAACATAACCTTCAGGAATCCAATGTGCATCGTGAACAACATTGAAAATTGTTGTGCCCGTTTGACCATATGCTGTTGGATTTCCCCAACGATATAAAAAATCACCACCTTTTCCACTGAGACCACCACTGTGACTTGCAGCTTCTGCTATGGTGGTGCTGTGATCAATAATATAAGCTTCATTATTCATGTGTGAGCTCATGATGATTTGATCCAACACAGGATTGTAATCTAATCCATTGGTATGCCAAACCTCTTTTTGCGGATTGAGATTGATATTGTACAATTCAGGATGCGCAGCAGTTGAACTTACATAATTGTCTTTTGCCGCATTAAAACTTTGACACAAGTGATCCCAAAGATGCCATTCCCAAACTACGGTTCCAGTTGTTGGTCCTGTTTGTTGGATTTCTACAATCTTATCGGGCCACATTGTAATGGCAGAGGAACAACCTGCTTGCGTAGTCTGTGGTCCAGTCTTGGATTCGTATGCAATTACAAGTACGTTTCCATTTGGCATGGGACAAATATCATGATGCATACAATAGGCGGAAGTTGAATACACAAAATCCCAAAGAAGCGTTCCACTGTAACTAACTTTTTGAAATTCTCCAGTCATTGCTCCACCTGAAAAAGAATTTCCCGGATGATTTACTGTTCGCAATAATGTTCCTCCCGGTAATAAATAACTTGAGTATGCAGTGGATGGAGATAAGCCGGTCCAAGTATGATAGGTGGCATTGTTGGTGTCAATGAGATATGCATTCGAGCTATTCTTTATGCTATATAAAGTATAGTCTCCCCATTGCTGTGCATTCAAGTTTGTAAATGAAAAGAAGCTGGTCAGCAGAAGTGGCAAGTAAATTTTTTTGAGGGCTTTCATGGTAATTCTAATTTAGAATAAAAGTGACCAAAATGTTACTGAATTAAAAACTAATTCGACAAATCAGTGATTTGTATCGGTCAAAAGTTGTTTATGAGTCTTTCGAAATTTCATTTCCCAATGAAAATAGCAATGATTATTTCAAATAAAAATATCAAGAACAGCTTTTGAATTGCAAGTACGGATAAAAATCACCCCTTGAATCGCTCAAAAAATTCACTTTCATAACTTGATCCAATCGGCACTTTATTTTCTCCAATTTGAATAATCTTATTGCGGATGGTTTCAATTTTATTCATTGGAACAATAAAGGAGCGGTGCACACGAATGAATTCTGTTGGTGGTAGACTTTCCAAAATAGATTTCATCGTCATGCGAGTGACAAGTGGGCTTCTTCCAAGCAAATGGATTTTAATATAATCATCTAGACTTTCAATGAAAAGAATTTCTGAAACCATGATTTTCATGAGACTGTAATCGGCTCTGATCATCAAATGCAAATCAGATGGTGCTGATTTCAGATGTGCTGCATCAAATAATTCTTTTGCCTTGTTGACAGCCTTTTCAAATCGTTCGAATGAAAATGGTTTTAAAAGGTAATCGACTGCATTAAGATTAAAACCCTCTACTGCAAATTCACTGAACGCAGTGGTGAAAATAACCATGGTTTCATAGGGGATTTGCTTATGAAATTCTATCCCGGAAATGGACGGCATTTTTATGTCGAGGAAAACCAAATCAGCAGGGAATTTCCTGAGGTATTTTAATCCCTCACTTGGTTTCGTAAATGTTTTTTGCAAATCAATAAAATCAACTCTTCCACAAAAACCCTCAATTACTTTTAAAGCAAGAGGCTCGTCGTCCAATGCAATTGCCTTTATCATAAAATTAATTTTAGTGAAACAGAATATTCCTTTTTTTCGTCCTTGATAATAAGCGTGTGTTTTCCAGGATATGAAAATTCAAGCCGCCGTGATGCATTGGCAATGCCATGACCACTATGCGATTCTTTGCTATATTGAATGTCAACTTTCTTGTTTATGATTTTTAAATCAAGGTTTTTTTCATCAACGGAAATAAAAATCCTAATGTAAGAATCCTCTTCCGGATTTACTCCATACTTGAAGGCATTTTCAACAAATGGAATAATCACTAAGGGTGTGATTTTTTTGAATTTCGAAAAACCTTTCATTTCGAATTGTACTTCAACCGTATTTCCCAAACGCAGTTTTTGCAGATCAATGTAATTTTTGATGTAATTTAATTCCTTTTCAAGATCAACAAATTCATTGTGCGCCTCGGTAGTAACATAGCGCATCATTTCCGAAAGTTTCACAACCGCATCAGCAGTCCCATCCGATTTTGTAATGGCAAGTGAATAAATGCTGTTTAAGGTGTTGAACAAAAAGTGAGGATTGATTTGTGCCTTTAGATAAGAGAGTTCAACCGATAATTTTTCTTTCTCTGCTTTTTTCCACTTTTCATTAATTTTTAGCAACAAGGAAAAAATAATTACTGCAATATATTCAATCAAATTGATGATGAAATTGCGAAATCTTGGGGGCTTGGGATTGTGTAAATCAAAGTTAGGTGTTGGAATTTGATCTATAGCAGGCACGAATTCATTGGGTGTCGGACCTTGATGCGAAAAAAATAATCTAAAAAACAATTCAATGAGGAAAAAGAAAAATACCACTATGGCTAAAAAAGAAAAATATTTTTTTGTCAAAAATAATTTTGGGACAAGAAGGAAATGTAGGGCGTAGAAAAATGCAATTAGAAGGATATGAAATAATAAATCTCCTTGAAATGGTCCAAGCACAAACAAACCTTTGTCCAATGTATGCGGATCCATCGATAGAATTGGGACGGATAAAACAACAATGCAACCTAAAATATGGAGCGCAACTCTGACAATTCTATTTTCCATTTGCTTTTTCTCTTACTTATAAAGATAAAGTCTTCTTGGTTGTAGTAGGGGATTTGAGGTAAAAAGGCATGATGTGTCGGTGGTAGAGATGAAATGAAATATTTTTCATTCTTTGTCATCTTCTGCAAATTCCCTTGAAGTCACAATTAACGCAACTGTTTGTGTCAGCTGTTTGAACAAATTCTTTTTCTAAATCGAACAACTCTTCTAACAATTGTTTCAAAGCGTTTTCGAAATTAATTAATGTTTCGGCGCCAATGATTTTTCCTTCTGGCGTTTTAACATTCAAAAAACCACTGCTGAGTTTTCGGAAAGAAACAATTCCAGAAAGAGTCGGCAAATTATTTCCATTCATTCTTGAATAGAGCCAAGCATACATCAATAGTTGGAATCCCTTTTCAATCTTCGGGTTATTCAGGATCTCTTCCCAATTATTTATGGTCACTTCCTTCTCTTCTGCAACACCGGTTTTGTAATCAATTAAAGTAATCAGAGAATCCGTTTTGTCGATGCGATCGGCTTGTCCTTTCAACAGAATTGTTTTTCCATCCAATTCAAAACTAAATTCAAGGTTTGTTTCTAGCGCAGCAACATGTGGTATTTCAATACTGGAATCAGAAAGCTTTTTCTTTTCCAATTCCAAATATTTTTTCAAATAGCGTATGGCGATTTTCTTTGCGAGCAAATTTTTTCCATACGAAGATTCTTCTGCAGAAAAATAATTTGCAAACATTGCTTCACTGATATGTTCCACTTTTTTCAGCGCCGCATCAAAAAATGTGGCTGATAATAATTGCCCAATAGCAGGTTTGTAGAGCTCTTCAAGCGCCTTGTGAATAATCGTTCCAAGTGTATCCGCACCAATGGTTTCTTCCACCTCATCCGGCTCACGTAAATGTGCGATGTAATGGAAATAAAATTTCAATCCACAGGAACGAAATGAATTCAACAAGGAAGGAGAAAGCCCTTTGACGCCCAGCTCCTTTATTTTTTCTGGAACAGATCCAGTCTTGGGAACAGAAATGATTTCAGGAGCAATTGTTGCATCTGATAAACCGGCATCAAAAACGACTTCCTTTATTGTGATGTTTTTATTTGCTTCCGGCAATTCATAAAGCAATTGCGTAACAAAGCGACTTTTTTCGCGATTGCCGAATTGATCTGTGTCGGTATTGTGTACGATGAAAATATTTTTCGCTCTTTGCAGCAATCTGTAAAAGTGATAAGCGGAAACGGCATCCTTGTCATCCCAAACAGGCATGCCGAAATATTTTCTCAAATCAAATAAAATGAAGGTGTGCTGAACTTTTCCGCCAGGAATGATATTTTCATTGGCAGAAAGCAGAATCACATTTTCAAAATCAAGTGTTCGAGTTTCGAGAACGCCCATGATTTGTAATCCAGAAAGCGGTTCACCGAAAAAGGGAAGAGTTGATGAAGTCAATTGTTGATCCACCAAAACTTTTAAGGAGCGAATGTCACCTACAATATTTTCTGTAGGATTTATCGCAGACCATTTTTCCAATAAAGTCCTAGCACGTTTTACAATTAAATTGATCTGAAAAAGATATTCCATATCAATATTCAAGGAGGCTGAATCACCCGAAGAATTTTTGTTGGCGAAAATTGGACGAAGCAAATCAATTACCGCTGAAATTCCATCCAGCGCCTGTGTTGTATTGGTCCATGGAATAAGAATTTGTGCAATGGGTTGGAATGCTTCTTTTGATTCTGGAAAAACATTCTGAAGTTGTCCGGAAGAACTGAAAATGATATTTCTCTTTGCAAGGTGTGCATCCAGTTTTTCCGCAAGGCCTGATGAAGCGAGCAATTGTTTGATGTAAGGATGACGAAGTAAGCGAGTGAGATCAGCATGGTAATATTTCAATTCCCGTTTAGCATCTTGTTTGCTCGTTAAAATATTAAAACGCTCTGCATTGATGTGCAATGAAAATAGTGCATTGACAAGTGTTGCTGCTGGCGTATTCCTCAATGGAAATCCCATTGTAATATTAATGGTTGAAGCTTCTTCGGGTAAGGCGTGTAAAAGAGGAAGCAATAATTGTTCGTCGGCTAAAACAATTGCTGTTGAAGTGGCATAGCGTTTTTCCTCTGGCAATGTTTTTAAAAAATGGGCAGCGGCTTTTGCTTGTGACACCATTCTTGCAACACCAATTACTGTAATGTTTTTTTTCTCTGTCGCAAATCGATCTTCAATATGTTCGAATGTAAATGTGTTGCCCGTTATTGGTTTGAAATATTCCTTCTTGTATTTTCTCAAGAATTCCCCGGCCTCATTCGCCGTGTTCTCCAAATAATAACGATCAGTGTCCCACAATAAATCCGCTTTTCCGCTTTCCCTCAATGCAGAGAATATTTTTTCTTCTGAAGTATTCAGTGCATTGAATCCCGCGAAAATTATTTTCCGCCACTTTTTATTTTCAATAAGCGAAGTAATATTTTCGGCAACCATTCGGTAAGCCAATCCGGGATATGCAATTTTTTCATCCAATAATTTCGCACGATAACTGGAATACCATTTACCAAGGGACGACCAGAAGTGCAAATATTTTTTTTGAAAATCAGTTAGCGATGAATCGCCAAGACTCCATTCTTCAATTCCCTTTATGTCACTCAGATTTCCGAAAAGTTTTTCAGTGTCGGCAAGATAACTGTCTGTTTCGTTAAAATCATTGAGTAGGGTAGGTGCCCATTTGCAAAAAAGTTCAAATGGTTCAGCTTTTTCTTTTTCCGCCTCTTTGTAAACAGAATAAAAAATAAAAAGTTGTTCTGCAGTGTCTGCTTTTTTTAATCCCGAAAGTTCCCAAATAAAATCCTCAATGGAAAAAATAGCTGGTGACCAAATTGGAATTTTGGAATGTTCTGAAAAATGGTTTTTGAGAAACAGACCTGCTCTGCGATTAGGAAGAACTATGCATAAGTCATCTATTTTCTCACCATAGGTGGAGAAAATAAACTCACTGACTTTTTTCAGAAATCCGTCCATGCTGCAAATGGGCTTATATTTGATTAGCCTTTACAAATCTAATGGTAAACGCCCTTGGAAAATTTGAATAAAAATGATTTTATATAAATTACTGTACCAACAGTTCATCCGATGAGTTTCATTTTTCCACAATATAGAAGGTATCTAAACGGCAAAAATTATTTCCGAATCGACAGTCTCGATTCGTTCGAAGAAATCAGGAGTTTAGGTGAGCATTGGTTGCTTGAAACGCACAATGCAAAAATCCTTCCCGATTTTAACCTCATTAACGATTTGTTGCATGAATTTGTGGAAGCTGATCAGCGCAAGGAAAGAATTGCGGAAACAATAAGCTCAGAAATATACAATTCTGTCAGGAATTTGGCCGTTTAGAATGACTGTTAAATCCCAATTGTGACCACTTTCTAGAGAAATGCACCTTTTTCTAACCAACAATAATTTTCTCAAGTAACGGTTGTATTATTGAAAACGAAAATAAAATTACATTTTCATACGGGCGGCAAAATAAAATTACCCCATCGAACCCCAACATCAGAAAGTCCTGCTTTTAACCGAGCAGGATTTTCTATTTAAAAAATGCAAGATTGATTGGTTTGTTTGGCCATGGTTATGGATTTCAAGGCCATTCTGCTGGTGATTTTGAGAACGAATACCAAAATTTTGTTTCCATTCAAATTTCAGCGTTCTTTAATAGATGAAAACGACACAGATGAAAATAATTTGCGCCCTTACCATCACGGCGGCATTTTTTGCGACAACTATTTTTGGTCAATGCGCAAACCAATCAAATGTTTTTTCTTTCATGTACAATGGAAAAAATTATGAAGTGGTAAAGGAAACGAAGACTTGGGCGAATGCAGCTGCTTGCGCGGTTTCACGAGGAGGATATCTCGCTCAAATTAATTCACAAGGCGAACAAACTGCAATTTACAATGCAATTACTGGTGGCGCTGCTGTTTCTAGCACTTATACAGTTGTAAATGATGGAGGCGGAATTGCATATGTCTGGATTGGTGCCACCGATAAAAATGTGGAAGGAACTTGGTTGTGGGATGGCAACAATGATAATGTTGGAGTTAATTTTTGGAATGGACAGGGAAATGCGGGAACGGGTGTGGGAAATGTGGTAGGAACCAACTATATCAATTGGGGAGATATTCATCTCGGACAAAATGATGAACCGGATAATTATTTAAATCAAGATGCAGCTGCAATTGGACTTGCATCTTGGCCTTATGGAATTGCCGGTGAATGGAACGACATTGCCATCACCAATTCACTTTATTACGTCATTGAATACGACAGTACCAATGGAATAAATAATCACGAACAAAAATTTCAGTCACAACTTTATCCCAATCCGGCAAACGATTTTTTGAACATCACTTCAACAAACCCAATGCAGCAAATAAGCGATTTGAAAATTTATGATCAATTGGGATCCTTGGTTTATCAGAAGGAGAAAATAAAAACAGGAGATGTTGCTCTGGATGTTTCTGATTTTTCTGAAGGAATTTATTTTATTTCACTTACTTTTTCAAATGGTGAAATGGAAAATAGGAAAATCTCGGTGTTGAAATAATTCATTTCAATTTTTTGGGAGCAGAAAAATTTCAGTTTCAAGGAAACACTTCTCCCGCTTTCCGTTACAAGTCCTCAGCGCACGCATCGTCACGTCTTCAGACCCGACGATGCGTGCGCTTGCGGGCTTTCCACTTCAATCTGGGCTATTTAGGAATATCCCATTGCCAGAAAAAAAAAGGAAAGAAATTAATTTTGAATTTTGAATTCTAAATTTTGAAACTACTGCTGCAATCGGCTTTCCACATGATGTTCCTGTTTCATAAGCACCGCGGCATTTACGAAATTCACGAATAATGGATGTGGATTATCAACTGTGCTTTTGTATTCAGGATGAAACTGCACGCCAACAAACCACGGATGATTCTTGATCTCTACAATTTCAACAAGTCCACCTTCTGGATTAATTCCAGTTGCGGTCATTCCTGCTTTTTCAAAATCGTTTAAATATTCATTGTTGAATTCATAACGATGACGATGACGTTCGTAAATCGTATGTTTTCCGTAAACAGCAAAAGCATTTGATCCTTCAATCAACTGACATGGGTAAGCACCCAAACGCATTGTTCCGCCCTTGTGTGTTACTTTTTTCTGCGCCTCCAAAATGTCAATAACAGGGAAAGATGTACTCGCATCCATTTCAGTGGAGTGTGCACCTTTCATGTTCAAAACATTACGTGCAAATTCAATCACGGCACATTGCATTCCCAAACAAATACCAAAAAATGGCACATTGTTTTCACGTGCAAAACGAATTGCAGAAATTTTCCCTTCTATTCCGCGATGACCAAATCCAGGAGCAACCAAAATGCCACTTAAGCCTGAAAGTTTTTGTTTGACATTTTCATCCGTGATACTTTCAGAATGAATCCAGGAAAGATTTACCCTGCAATTATTTTTTACACCGGCATGAATGAAAGCCTCGTTGATGGATTTATAAGAATCTTTCAATTCAATATATTTTCCAACCAATCCGATATTTACTTCATTTTTGGTATTGTAAAGCGTATTGATAAAACCTTTCCAATGGGTGAGATCAGGTGACTTATCAGAAGAAAGACCAAGTTTATTCAGGACAACTTCATCCAATTTTTCCTTTTCCATCAGCATTGGAACTTCGTAAATGCTTTTTGCATCACGAGCTTCAATTACCGCATTGGATTCAACGTTGCAAAATAAGGCAACTTTTCTTTTCAGGTCGGAACTCAAAGGGTGCTCGGTACGACAAACCAAAACGTCTGCAGTAATTCCAAATTCCTGAAGCATTTTCACGGAATGCTGAGTTGGTTTTGTTTTCAATTCACCCGAGGCTGCGAGATAGGGAACAAGCGTAAGATGCACCACCATGACGTCCTTCGGCATTTCCCATTTTAATTGACGAACGGCTTCGATATAAGGCAAGGATTCAATGTCACCCACAGTTCCACCGATTTCAGTGATAATGATTTGAAATTGGCCCGTATTTCCAAGAAGGCGAATGCGATGCTTGATTTCGTCGGTGATATGAGGAATAACTTGTACGGTTTTGCCCAAATAATCGCCACGACGTTCCTTTTCAATGACGGTTTTATAAATGCGTCCAGTGGTCACATTATTAGCCTGAGAAGTTGGAACATTGAGAAAACGCTCATAATGGCCCAAATCAAGGTCTGTTTCCGCACCATCATCGGTAACGTAACATTCCCCATGCTCATAGGGATTCAAGGTGCCGGGATCAACGTTAATATAAGGATCGAGCTTCTGAATGGTTACAGTGTAACCACGTGATTGCAAGAGTTTTGCAAGAGAAGCGGAGATAATGCCTTTCCCCAAAGAAGAGGAAACACCCCCGGTTACAAAGACATATTTAGTAGATGACATGATAATATTTAGGATAGATAACCGGGATACAAAGGTAGGATTCCGCAGCCAGTAAGCGTTACGCTTTGTCTATAATTTTTCAAATGTTGGTAAACACTTGGAAAAAGTGCAGAAAATCAGTCGAGATCCCACTGAAAAAAGAATTTCAGCCGAGAATTTTTTACACCGAAAATTTAGAATGCCCAATTCACACTCAAACTTGGCATGATCGGCAACTGGTCAACGCGTTTGTAAGCAATACGATCAAAATAGAAAATGTTCCGACGATTGTATGCGTTGGTTACACTGATCGCAACTTCCAGTTTGTTGCTTGCGCTGAATTCCCATGTGCGCTTAACGGTTGCATCCAGACGGGAATAGGATGGAAGTTGATGAGAATTCAACTTTCCATAAAGCACGCCAAGTTGACCATTTTGTGTGGTGTAATCGGTGGTAATGCTGGTGAACGATAGGTTTTCATAAAATCCAGCAGTTGGACTGAAAGGAAATCCTGTTCCAAAATTCCAGCGAATATCCGTTTCCCAATTCTTGTGTTTTCCGAAAATATAAGAAGTGACAATATTGATATTGTGACGGCGATCAAAATTCGGACGATAAGTTTGAATTCCATCCCAACGTGTTACAAAACCCAAGGAATAAACTCCCCAGAAATAGAAGTTTTTGTATTCGTATTTGCAAAGGAAATCCACTCCGTATGCTTTTCCTGTTTCAATGATAAAATCTTTTTTCAAGATATCAGGTTTGTTCGCATGTGCTTGGTCGTCTTCGTAAAGTTTATTGCGATTCAAATTTGTCAACTGCGTGAAATCCTTCAGATAGGTTTCCAAATTGAAAGTGATTTCTCCCCATTTTTGAGTTGAATCAATTGGATCATATTCGATTCCGAAAATATAATGATTGGCTTTCTGAAGTTTGTGTTTGAGTTCGTAGGTTTTTCCATTCTGATCAGTAAACGTTGACGGTACAGCTTCGCTTCCGGAAAGGAATCCATAAAACAGATTGACAACATCACGATCGGAAGTGGCACTGATCAGATTCTGGGAATAAACGCCAGTAGCTCCTTTTATTCGAAGGTGATTATTGATGTTGTATTTGAAGCCAAGTCTTGGTTCAGGTGAAACATTCGCGAGTGTCGCATAATATTGCAATCGGAAACCTGGCTCAAGTACGAGCGTGCGATTTGTTGTGGAGTCTTTATTGCCCCCAAAATTTCCGTAAATCCATTTGTATTTGAAATAAGCAGCAAACTCGGTTGTGTTTTCTGATTGCTCAATGAGTCGATTCACAGAATTTTCAAAACTAAATTCGGTTTTAAATCCTAAGATTTCCAAACCATAATTCACAACATTCTTTCTCTGGAAATAAGTGAAATTCAAGCCCATGTTAAATCCGTCGACCGCACTATTTCTTGGTTTGTAATAATCCTCCACCATTCCGATTCTATATCTAGAATAAGCGAAGTTTCCTTTGATAAGTGTTGTTGAATTTCCAGGAACAACTTGAAAGTTACTTCCGAAACCAACAGATTTCCATCCCAAATCTGCAGACCCTTTATAACGCGCAACAGTATCATTAAAAAGAAAACCAAATACATTCAGTTTGCTACCACTAACACCATTCATTGATATTTTGCCGTAATAATCACTGAAGTTAAAAGGCAAACCACTTGGATCAATGTACTTGTATAATACTTTTGAAGTCTCGCGCAGGTAAGAGTTTTTTGCAGAAAGTACATAGGTAATTGAACCGTGTGTTTCAAGACTATCCACTTTACGAATTGGTCCTTCCACCATCAGTTTTGCGCCAAATGGACTTACAGTAACTTTTCCTCCAAATTGTTTTCTGTTTCCATCACGCGTGGTAATATCCATTACTGATGAAATTCTTCCGCCGTAATCAGCGTTAAATCCACCTGTATAAACGTCAAGGTTTTTTATGATGTCGGTGTCAAAAACGGAAAACAAACCGATGGAGTGAAATGGATTGTAAATGATCATTCCATCAAGCAAAACTTTATTTTGTACTGGTGTTCCTCCGCGAATGTATAATTGTCCGCCTTGATCACCTGTACTAACAACTCCTGGTAATACTTGAACAGATTGTGCAATATCCGCAACACCACCAATTGCAACTACGCGATTAATATCTTTTGAATCCATTGTGCTTTTTCCCACTTCTGGATTTTCTTGCGAGTCTTGATGTTTTGCCGAAATCACAACCTCTTTCATGACACGCGGTTTCAAAACAATATTTCGATTGATAATTTCACCGCCCTTTACCGTGATCGGAATTTTCGTAGCAAGATAACTTCCCGATTGTCCAATTAAAGTATAGGTTCCAGCAGGGATTTTTGTGAGTGAATAAAAACCGTTGATGTCCGTTTGAACACCGTAGGAAGTTCCTTCAAGGTAAACGAGTGCAAAAAGGACAGCCTCTCCGTTCGATTCACTTGTTACAGTTCCACGAATGGTGGCAGTTTGAGCAGTTGCACAAAAGGAAAAGATGATTGCAGTTAAAATGCAGGTAATTTTTTTGAGCATGACGGAAATTGGTGCTTGGTGATTAGTGCTTGGTTATTAGCGATGGTTCAAAAATCCAATTACCAATCACCAATTACTATTTTCATTTTTAGTGTGCCAAAAGTAAGCGTAAAGATGCATTGTTCAGCATCCAATTGACATTCGGTAAAAATTGAGCCTTATGAGGTCAGTTTTTAACATTATTCGGTCTTATTTGGATAATTCAAGGATGGTTTCGAATTCTTCTGGACTAATTGGCATAACTGAAAGCCTTCCAATTCGAATCAAGGGCATTTCCTTCAAGGTCTTTATTGTTTTCATATTCGCTAGTGTTACAGGCTTTTTGAATGTTTTGAGGGGTTTCAAATTCACACAGAGCCAAGCTGTTTCCTGTGTTGTAGAATCTTGGTAAGCGGTTTTCGAAACTTTTGCAATACCCACAATTTCCTTTCCCACATTACTGTGATAAAATAAAACCTCATCGCCCTTTTTCATTTCACGTAAATTATTACGTGCAGCATAATTACGCACGCCTTCCCAAGCAGTTTCTCCATCCTTTAGAAATGTTTCCCAAGAATAAGTTGTGGGTTCAGATTTAACTAACCAATAATTCATGTTTTTTGTTTTGGATTGCAAAGATGGAAAGAGAATGGGATCATTCAGAGCCAAGGTCCCAAATTATTATTCTTTGATTTTTCATAATCTACTTTGTGAAGGTGTTTTTTTGTCATAATTAGACCTTGAGAAGTATTATCAATTATATTTGTTCAGACAATCTCAAGTAAGGGCTAATTATGAAAATTGAAGCGACAAGGCACACACCTCTTATTGTACTTGATGAAGTGGGTGGTTCTGTAATGATTGCGGGAGTTTCTATTCCGGAAAACGCTTACGTTTTTTTTAGGCCTATAGAAGAATTCATCGAGGCGCTTGATCCTGAATTGGTGAAATCATTTTCATTCACTTTCCGTTTGGAATATATGAACACGCTTTCTTCCAAAGCATTTTTGGATTACATGCGAATCGTGAAAGATCTAAAGCAAATTCCTTTGTCTGTTATGTGGGAATATTATTCAGATGATGAAGAAATGCGCGACCACGGCGAAACATTTTCAGAAATTGTGGACATCCCTTTCACTTATGCTTCCGTTGATCCTACAAAAAGAGTTCCCGGTAGGAAGTAGACTTCGATACATTTTTTCAGGACAAGATTTCAAAATGAAAGAAAATTTTCAGATCTGAAAAAAACACTCAGTCTGACAAAATATTATTATTGTCAGACTGAGTGTTTTTCTTTTTTGTCAAATTCAAGATTACTTTTCGGTTAGAACTAAAACTGACAAAAAAGAAAAATGTATCGAAGTCTCAGTGTAATATTTTCCAGATAAGTTCCTTCATCAGTTCCCCCTCGTCCGCGCTCACATTGTCAATTCCTTTAGATCGCAAATCATATTCTCTTAAGAAAGAAAAAATTGATTTCAGTTTTTGCATTGGGTAATTTTTCGCGGCGGCAATATAATCGCCAACAAAAAACGGATGAACTCCCAGTGCTTTTGCTGCAGAATCTTTTGATTTGTCTTCCAGTCCGTGATAACGTAAAAGTTTTACGAAAAAGGAATTCAGCGAAGCAATTGTAAGAACCAGTGGATGGTCTTTTGAATTTGCTGCGAAATAATTGATGATCCGATTCGCTTTCACAACATCTCTTTTTGTCAAAGCATCATTCAACTCGAACGTATTGAAATCCTTGCTGATCCCAATGTTAGTTTGAATATGATCAGGTGTGATTTCAGTTCCGGGAGGAAGATTGATCATCAACTTGTCAAGTTCATTGACAATTTTTCCAAGATCAGTTCCGAGATATTCCGTGAGCAGTTGAGAGGATTTCGGACTTACCGTATATTTTCTCTCCTTTAAATAAGACGAAATCCAATCTGGAATTTTATTCTCGTACAGTTTTTTTGATTCAAACAGAACACCTTTTTTTGCGACCGTTTTTGGAAATGATTTTCTCTTGTCGAGCGTTTTGTATTTGTAACAAATGACAAGCAGCGTGGAGGTGAGCGGATTGTTGACGTAAGCATCTAAGTCCTCAATGTTTTTTAAGGACTGCGCTTCTTTTACAATCACCACCATTTTGTCCGACATCATCGGATAGCGTTTCGCTTCACCGATAATCGTTCCAACATCGGTGTCACGCCCGTATAAAATTGTTTGATTGAATTCGCGTTCATTTTCATCGAGTACATTTTTCTCAATGAAATCTGAAATCAGATCAATGAAATAAGGTTCTTCTCCGGAAAGAAAATAAATCGGTTTGTAGATTTTCTTTTTTAAATCCGAAATGATTTCGTTGTATTCCACGATGTAAAAATAGGTACGAAATACGATTTGGAAATTACGATTTGAAAAGTTGTTAAAACTTAAATCGAAGATTTCTTAGGCCTTGGAATTGCAATTAATTTTTTGGCTGACTGACATTTGCACCGCCACTGCTACTGCCTCCACCATGTACACTGCCACCAAATTGAAAAACACCTGTTGGTTTTCCTGTTGTTTTAGAAAGATTCCAACCCTTTTGCTTCCTTATCGATTTTTGTCGACGCCGTATAGCCTGTTTTTCAGGATTCCCATGAGCCGTTCTTTTCCCTTTTCGAACTTTGCTATATGAATTGTATTTCCCCGTTTCCGGATTTAAGCCAGAACAAACTTTTTCATGTTGACAGGCAATGAAAGAAAATAGAAGCAAAAAAATGCAAATCCGGGGAATGGAGGACATAAACAAAAGTGAAGGGGTTATTTAATTTCTCCGAATATCGAATTTTTTTTCGAAGAAATAAATCCTGTACCAAAAAAATCTCCCTATTGTTTAAAACTGCAAGTGTTTAATGGTAAGTCCATTATTGATCAACTCTTTCAACGAGTCAATTCCGATTTGCAAGTGCTCTTTTACATAATCGTTCGTCACTTTTTTATCACTCTCTTCAGTTTTTACGCCATCTGGAGTCATCGGTTGGTCGGACACCAAAAGCAATGCACCTGTTGAAATTTCATTGTGAAAACCGACAGAAAAAATAGTTGCTGTTTCCATATCTATCGCCATCGCGCGAATGGTTCTCAAATATTCCTTGAATTCCTCATCATGTTCCCATACGCGGCGATTGGTAGTATAAACAGTTCCTGTCCAATAATCCTTGTTATGATTTCGGATGGTGGTTGAAATTGCTTTTTGCAAACTGAACGCTGGTAAAGCAGGAACTTCAGGAGGGAAATAATCATTACTTGTTCCTTCACCACGAATGGCTGCAATGGGAAGAATCAAATCGCCGAGTTTGTTTTTTCTTTTCAGTCCACCACATTTTCCAAGAAATAATACTCCTTTAGGTTGAATTGCAGTAAGCAAATCCATCACAGTTGCTGCCGTGGCACTTCCCATTCCGAAATTGATAATTGAAATTCCATCCGCATGTGCATTCATCATGGGTTTGTCAACACCTTTTACTTCCACACCGAATTTTTCGGCAAACATGTGAACGTATCCGTTGAAATTGGTCAGTAAAATATATTCACCCCATTCATTCAATGGAATTCCTGTATAACGGGGAAGCCAATTGGCAACGATATCTTCTTTAGTTTTCATAATTTTTCAGCGACAAGTGATACGTAATTGGTAATTTGATATTTGATATTATGTAATTGGTAATTGGTAATTGGAGATAATATTATTGGCAAAGATAGGGAAGTGAAAGGGAATACAGTTTTTCCTTTTTTGGAATAAATTTTTAATTGAAGTAACAATAAGCTATCAACCCCAAATGAATCATAAATTCAATTGAGCCTACTGCTATTAAGAATTCATGTTACATTGGATTCAACAATCAAAAGTGTCAGAGATCTGGATTGAAAATATTTTTCAGTTCATTTTAAATTAACTTTGAAATGAATTGTTTTTTCAATCCGCAATCAGAAATGGCGCTTCCAAAACTGAATTTTCCTTCTTATGAATTTCGAATGCGTGACAATAAATCACGACCGGAAATATTTGATGTGGTGAGAAAAAAATGGGTGACTCTTACACCTGAAGAATGGGTGCGCCAACATACGGCAAAATGGTTGATTGAGGAGAAAAATTATCCCGCTTCTTTATTGGCAGTTGAAAAGTCAATTGCTGTGAATGGATTGACACGACGATGTGATATTGTTGCCTTCAATCACGAAACAAAGCCGGTATTAATTGTAGAATGCAAGGCGCATGATGTGGAAATTAACCAGCACGTTTTTGATCAGGCTGCAAGATATAATTTGACACTTGATGTGAATTTATTTTTGCTTACAAATGGACTGCAGCATTTCTGCTGTGAAGTGGATCATGAAAATGAGAAATATGTTTTTCTGAAGGAATTGCCGAGCTATTTTTAAAAGGGCCTATGTTTTTTGAAGATTAATGTTAATTCACCGCAATACCCGCGACTTTCACCTCTTTCTCAGTTTGATTTCCAGAATGTTATCGTTACATTCGTTGTTCAAAATTCAAGACCTACCAAATCTTTCTAACCAACTTACATGAAAAGGATCATTACGATTTCTCTGCTTACAATGTTTGCTGCAAACATTTCTGCAAAAAACACTGGTAATGCTGGAAGTTCCCAGGGACTTCATGCACAAAAATATACACCGACCACTTTATTAAAGTCGGATGAATTTATGCCAAACACATTGATCATTAATGTACTTCCTGAGTACAGAAGTCAGTGTAGCAATTCACAAATTTCAATTGCTGCTGTTGAAAATTTCTTCAACATGATTGGCGTTGATAATATCAAGAAAATTTATCCTTTGAAAAAGGCTCCAGAAAAAGCCTTAAATAAATATGGTGCGCCGATGATTGACCTTTCTCTTGTGTATGAAGTTCACTACACAGGCGCATTGCCACTTGAAAGTGCAATTGGAAAACTTTTCAATCAAGGTTTTTTTGAATATGTGGAACCACATTACATTCCGAAAATCACATTAACACCAAACGATCCAAAAGCGGCAAATAACACTTCTGCGAATGGACAATATCACATTTATACCGTTCATGCTGCTGGAGCAACACAAAGTGGTTGGGATATTTCTACTGGCGCTTCTACTTCCATAATCGGAATTGTGGATACTGGAACAGAGCTTACACATACAGATCTTGTTAACCAACTTGCACACAACGCAGGAGAAATTCCAAATAATAATATCGACGATGATGCGGATGGTTACATTGACAACTACACTGGTTGGGATGTTGCCATGAATGATAAAGATGCAACATGGCAGGGAAATGCGCACGGTGTTCACGTAAGCGGATGTGCGGCTGCGCAATGCAATAACAATACGGGTTTGTGCGGAACGGGTTACAATTGCAAATTTTTGCCGGTTAAAATAGCTGATGCTACTGGCGCTTTGACTGCTTCTTATGAAGGAATTACTTATGCAGCCGATCATGGTTGTGGTGTTATCAATTGCTCTTGGGGTGGTGCAGGTGGCGGTTCTTACGGACAAAGCATTATTGATTATGCAACAAATAATATGGATGCATTAGTTGTTGCCGCTGCTGGTAATGATGGTTTGGATGAAATATTTTATCCTGCTGCTTATGATAAAGTTTTAAGCGTTGCCGCGACAACCAATACTGACGCGCGTGCAAGTTTTTCAAATTACAATTACACAGTCGACATTTGTTCTCCTGGTAATAATGTCAATGCAACTTGGACTTCGAATAGTTACGCAATGAATAGCGGAACTTCAATGGCTTCTCCTGTTTGTGCAGGATGTGCAGCAGTGGTTCGTGCTTATTACCCATCTTACAATGCACTTCAAACAGGCGAACGTCTTAAGCGCACAGCTGATGATATTTATTCCGTGTCTGGAAATACATCTGCTATTTATGCAGATCGTCTTGGAACAGGTCGTGTAAATCTTTATCGCGCTTTGACAGATCCAAATGGTCCTGCTATTACTTACACCAATGTTTTGTTTGATGATAATAATGACATGACATTCATTGCAGGTGATACTTTGCGCATAAGAGGTTTGTTTACAAATTATCTTGGAGCTGCAACTAATTTGAATGCAACATTGAGCGTTGTTACTGCCGGTGGTTTTGTAACTGTTCTTGATGGAACAACTGCTGTTGGTGCGCTAGGCACATTGGGAACAGCAAATCATAATGCAGATCCTTTCACAGTGAAAATAAATGCAAGTGCTCCAATCAATCAGAGCATTGTTTTTAAACTCACTATGGTGGATGGTAGTTATTCTGTCAATACTTATTTCTCTGTTGTTGTCAATGTGGATTATATCAATATCACTGTTAATGATGTTTGGACCACCATCACCAGCAAAGGTTTGATTGGCTACAATCAACCTAACCAATTACAAGGTCTGGGCTTTAATTATTTGCAAGGTGGATCATTGATGTATGAATCCAGTTTGATGATTGGAACTACAAGTGCAAATACAAATGACATGGTTCGTAATGGAACTCCAGGAAATACAGATGCAGATTTTGCTTCCTCAAGTAATGTTCGCACCGTAAGTCCTGTTGTTGTTTCCAATTTTGACGTGGATGGAAAATTCCGTGATAACGTATCTACAACACCACTTCCTGTAACGGTACATCATTCTGCCTATGCATGGAACTCAGCTCCGCATCGTAAATATGTGATTGTGAAATATGTGATCAAGAATACTGGCGCAAGTACACTCTCAAATCTTTATGCAGGAATTTTTTCTGACTGGGATATTGACGCAGCCACCTTCGGCTCCAATAGAACAGGATTTGATGCTGGACAAAAAATGGGTTATGCGTTCTGTACATTGGCAAGTGGAAAATATTGTGGAATCAAATTGCTAACCAATTCTGCTCCTGTAAATCATTATGCAATTGATAATGTAACAGGTGGAGCAGGTGGAATGGATATTACCGATGGTTATGATCAAGCTGAAAAATACACTTCAATGACGACCACCAGAGATATTGCAGGCTCTACCGGTGGTGGTGCTGATATTTGTGATGTAGTTTCAAGTGGACCATTCACAGTTGCCGCAAATGATTCGATCACTGTTGCATTTGCTTTAATTGCTGGTGATAATTTGGCCGATTTGCAAGCTAGCGCAGCTGATGCTCAGATTATGTGGGATGGAATTCCATTGAGCGTTTTCGTATCTCACGATGCAAATTATTCTACATTAAATGCATTTCCAAATCCAACTTCAGGTGTAACCGACATTACTTACAACGTAGCTGAAGCTGGTTATTCTGAAATCCGTATAATCGATGCTTCTGGTAGACTTGTGAATACTCTTGCAAAAGGAGATAAATCACCTGGTAATTATGTTGCACAACTTGATGTTGCCAATCTGCCTGAAGGAATGTACTTCGTGCAATTTGCATCCGAAAATAGTTTGATCACGAAGAAAATCGTGGTTACTCGTAAGTAACAAAAGTAGAATTGATAAAAGCCGCTTTCCAGAGTTGGGAAGCGGCTTTTTTGTGATAGACACACCGTTAGCGAAGGTGTATTATATTGCCTTAAAGATTACCAATCACGGTCCTTGTTCTTGTAATTCCAATCTCTTTCCTTGTTCCACTTGCCACCTCCCTTGTTATTCGTATTTTTGTACAAATAATCTTATAAAATGGATATCAGTAACATCATCTCAATGTCCGGCATGCCCGGTTTGTATAAAGTGATTGCACAATCGAAAAGCGGTGTGATCGTTGAATCTTTGATTGACAAGAAACGTTTTCCTGCCTTCGCATCCAATCGCATCAGCACATTGGAGGATATCAGCATCTACACAACTGGCGATGATCTTCCTTTGAAAGAAGTGTACAAGAAAATTTTCGATAAGGAAAAAGGCGGAGCTTGTCCGGATGGAAAATCTTCCGATGAGAAAACCTTGCGCGCATATGTGGAAACAATCGTTCCTGAATATGATAAGGAACGCGTTCATATTTCTGATTTGAGAAAACTTTTTTCTTGGTATAATATTCTTCAGTCTGCCGGTTTACTAGTTGTAGAAGAGCCTAAGGAAGAAGATGCCGATAAAAAATTGCATGTTGACAAAACCACTGCAATTCCTTCCATGAAAAAGGATTTTGAAAAGAAAAAGGATTTGAAATCCAATGCGCCTAAAGTACAGGCGAAAGGTGTGCGCAAATCAGGACTGGCTTAAGCCGGAATTTATTTCTTCCCATGGATGTTGTCAGTTCACAGTTGGCTAACAAACTGAAAAGACATTTTCTTTTTGGAGATCTTTCGTTTGATAACTGGGAAGGACTCGAACCTTGGTTCAAGAATCTTTCTGAACGTAAAATCAGTTCTGTTGATGAACTGATGAAGTGGCTGTTGGATTACAGCGAACTCGATGCGGTTTTCGATGAGGAAATGGCGTGGCGTTACATTCGCTCCACTTGTGATACGGTAAATCCCGATTACGAAAAAGCTTACGATTTTTTTGTCACTGAAATTGAACCGAAAGCAGCTCCTTGGTTTCAGCAATTGAATTCTAAGTTGGATGCATGTGCATTCCGCACCGAACTCAATCCAGAAGTGTACGCGATTTTTTTGCGCACCATTCACAATGACATTGCCATTTATCGCGAAAAAAATATTCCTCTGTTTACAGAAATTGAAAAACTGAAACAGGAATACGGAAAAATTGCTGGCGATATGATGGTGACGATGGAAGGGAAAGAAATTACCATTCAGCAAACTTCCAATTATTTCAAGAATACAGATCGTACTATTCGTCTCGAGGCTTTTGTGAAAGTATGGGAACGTCGTTTAGCGGATCGGGAAGTTTTTGATAAATTATTTGATCAGCTGTGCGTACTTCGTCAGGAAGTTGCCACGAATTCGGGTTATGATAATTTCCGCGATTATAGTTTTGCCTCCCTTGGTAGATTTGATTATACGAAAGAAGATTGTTTCCGTTTTCATGCTGCTGTAGAAGCGGAGGTTGTGCCATTTATTACGGAGATAGAAACTGCACGAAAGAAAAATTTGGGGCTAAGTGAATTGCGTCCTTACGATCTTGAAGTTGATTTGACAGGGAAACCTGCATTAAAACCATTTCAAAACGGAGAAGATTTTCTAGACAAAACAATTCTTTGTTTGAGTCGAGTACGTCCTGCTTATGCGGAATATATTTCCACCATGAGAGCAATGGGGCATTTTGATTTGGATTCTCGAAAGGGAAAAGCGCCTGGCGGATATAATTATTCGCTTTCCGAAACAGGCGTTCCTTTTATATTCATGAATTCTGTCGGATCACAACGTGATGTGATAACAATGGTTCATGAAGCGGGACATGCAATCCATTCTTTTCTTGAAAATCCATTACCATTAACTTCATTGAAAAATCCGCCATCAGAAGTGTGTGAACTCGCAAGCATGTCAATGGAATTGATTTCGATGGAATACTGGAATGTTTTTTATTCCAATGAAGAGGATTTGAAACGCGCCCGTCGCGAACAATTGGAAAAAGTTTTGGGAACATTGCCGTGGGTAGCAACTGTTGATGAATTCCAACATTGGATTTATGAAAATAAAAATCATACTGCGGAGGAACGTTCCAATGCATGGAGTAGAATAATGTCCAAGTTTGAATCACCGGTAATTGATTGGAAAGGATTTGAGGTTGTGCAGAAATACAACTGGCAAAAACAATTGCACATTTTCGAAGTGCCGTTTTATTACATTGAATATGGAATGGCGCAATTGGGTGCAATTGCAGTTTGGAGAAATTATCTTTTGAATCCCGAAAAAGCATTGGATCAGTATGAGGCTGCATTGAAATTGGGGTATACACAACCGATAGGAAAGATTTACGAAGCGGCAGGAATCAAATTTGATTTTTCTCAGAAGTACGTGCACGAGTTAGTGCGTTTTGTGAAGGAACAATTGGAATTAATTAAATAGTAATTTTTGTATGATTACTCCTCCTACATCCGAAAGTTTTGCTCCTTATTATGAAAAATATGTGAGCAAATTATCAGGCCAAGATCCATTGCATTTATTGGAATCACTTGTGTTGGATTTTAAAGTGCTGTTGTCTGAAGTACCTGATGAAAAAGAGGATTTCCGTTATGCAGATGGAAAATGGTCAGTGAAAGAAGTTGTAGGACACATGATCGATACGGAACGCATCATGGCTTGTCGCGCATTATGCATTGCGCGTGGGGAGAAACAATCGCTTCCTGGTTTTGATGAAAACGAATATGTTGCAGAAGGAAAATTTGACAAACGTTCGCTTTACGATCTCAGTCATGAATTCGGATTTGTTCGTGAAGCAACCCTTTCACTTTTCAAATCGTTTACCATTGAAGATTTGGATCGGATGGGATGTGCCAACAATAATCCAGTTACACCTCGTGCTTTACTTTATATTATTGTAGGACATCATCTTCATCACCAGAATGTTTTGAAGGAACGCTATTTGCAAGATTTATTTTAGGAATATTATCCTGCTTCGCGCAGGATTTTTTATGCCAGAGAAGATAGCCGATTGAATCTCCAAATAAATCCGAAACTCGCTGCGGCAAGTCCGAGAATAAATCCGAACCAAGCGCCTTGTACTCCCAAATTCATTTGTGTACAGAAATACCAACTGGCTGGCAATCCAATTATCCAGTAAGCGAAAAATGCGATGAAGCCTGGTGCGATTGTGTCTTTCAAGCCGCGCAAAGCTCCTTGCACTGTTACTTGTGCTCCGTCGAATAATTGGAATGCAGCTGCAATAAATAATAGTGGCGCTGCATATTTTAAAACGTTCGGATCGTTATTGAAAAAGGAAGTTAATTTGAATCGGAAAACAATAAAGGTGATTGCCGACAGGAACATAAACATAAGCGCAAGAAATAGGGCACTGAAACCAGCACGACGCAAACCGATTTTATCTTGTAATCCTAGAAAATGTCCAACTCGAATTGTAGCTGCAGCACCGAGTCCACTTGAAATCATGTAAGTCATCCCGGCTAGTCCAAGTGAAATTCGGTGTGCCGCAAGTTGTGGAGTGCCTGGGATGAATAAGGTTGGTACACTGAAGGCTGCAACTTCCAATACAAACATCAAACCAGAAGGAATTCCAATTTTTAATTGTTCTTTGATGGGTTGCCAAGATAATTTTTCAGCAGTATTTCTTGTTGACCAATATCGAAAAGCAGAACGATAATCGCGATAGCGAGGTGCAAAATAAATGTACATGACCATGACAAGCGCCATTCCACATCGAGAAATAAATGTTGCCCAGCATGCGCCCATTACACCCATGCGGTGAAATCCCAAATGACCGAACACCAATGCCCAATTCAGAAAAATGTTCAGAAGGTTTGCTCCAATCGTAATGAACATTGCTGGTTTTGTATTCGACATTCCTTCTGCAAATTGTTTACTTGTAAAAAATAAACTTAGAGGAATCATCGACAACATCATGACGTTCAAATATCGAACAGCGAGATCAGTAATTGCTGGAGGTTTGTCGGTGAGTCGCAACATGGGTGCGCATGCCATCAACAAAATGAACAGAAGGATGGCGACAGAAATATTTTGAATAAACGCATGTTTTAAATGCGCGATGATTTTGTCTTTTTTATTTTGTGCATTTGCCTCGGCAACAATTGGAGTGAGTCCAAATGAAACGCCGATTAATAAAACAAGAATCATGATGTAAAGTGCGCCTGCAAGACTCACGGCTGCTTGTCCAGAAGTTTTTTCAGGTAATTGTCCAATGAAATAATTGTCCGCAAGATCAACTGCAATGTGACCAACGTTGCTCAGACAAACCGGTATGGCAAGTGCGAGTGTTTGAAAAAAATGTTTGCGCCAGGAAATGGGGTCCATAAAAATCAGTGGCGACAAAGATAAGTTAGAAGCACAAGCAGAGGTAAAACAGTTTCAATGATTTGTTTTTGCAAAAGTTCCTATGATTTTGTTCGATGAACAATAATCAGGACTAAATGGAACTTTTAATTCATCACTGAACAATAAAACTTTTCACGCCATTGTGTTTTGTTCCGTGCACTCTTGCATAATACATTCCTGGAGCAAGGTCGTAATGTAAATCGTATTGAGCTTGTCCGGAAAGAACAGCAGTTTGAATAATCCTTCCATTGATGTCGATGATTTCCAGATTGAGTTTTTCATCTAAGGAATTTTCGTCATTCAAGCCAATGGAAAACGATCCATTGTTTGGTGAAGGGAAAAGCGTGAGTTCAGAGTTGCTTGTTGCTGTGTTTTGAAGATTTGTAAATACGTCGAGATCTGTTGCCCAAATTCCTCTTCCGAATGTGCTGAGATAAATTTTATTCAGAGGAACATTGAACTCAATATCTGAACAAATTACATTCGGCAATCCTGTACTGCGCAAAACCCATGTGTTGTTTGGTACGTCTAACATATAAACACCAAGATCGGTTGCGATGATTACAGTATTTGCACTTGGAACATATTTAATACAATTCACAGGAACATTCGGGAGATTGTAGGAAATGTTTGTCCAACTTGTTCCTCCATTTGTTGTACGGAAAATTTTATCCGCCGCACAAAAACCAGCCATTGCTACATAAGCCGTGAGCGGATCCGTTTCACTTATTTCCACACTCGTAAAATACAAGGAATCGGGAAGACCAGCTGTGATGTTTGTCCACAGGCCACCACCATTGGTTGTTTTATATAACAACGAAGGAAGTCCATATTCATAGTGAACTCTCTTGGCAGCATAAATAACCTGGCTATTAGAATTTGAAACTGCAATGGCGCAAACTTCCTGTGCATTTCCGAGATTTGGAAAATTGGAAATTGCACTCCAATTGTTTCCACCATTTGTGGTCTTTACCACATTTTCAAATCCAGCGTAAATTGTTCCGTATTGATTGTAGTTCGCAATAATTGGTGAGGTCCATTCTCCTGCTTCACCATTTACATTCGGATTTGTTCCGGCATCTGAAAGTCCATCATCAAGCGACATGTAAAAATATCCATACTGACTTGATCCGATAATTTTCAGATTATTCACTGGGTCTAAATAATTATCCATTCCATCTCCACCGAAAATTGTACTCCATGCATTATTCGAGAAATACATCGAAGCGTTATCCTGGGCACCCACAACTAATCTTCCTGCAACATTTTTTGAACTTGAAATTCTGTAGAATGAAGAAATCTGCATACCATCACTGATATGTGTCCATTGCGTTGGCCATGGTGATCCACCATTTGCAGCGTTCCAAGTTTGTGTAAGAAAACTTGCTGTTCGAAACACTCCTCCATCACTGCAAACATAAATCTCACCTGTCACTGGATTTGGTGCAATGAAATGGATGTCACCATGAATGGTTGGACCATAACTTAATGTCCAATGGCTTGCAGGATCAAAAGATGTTCCGCCATTAGATGAGCCCCACAAATTCACGCCACCAACGTATAACACATTTCTATTTGTTGGATTAACCATAAATCCCAAATCATAGGTTCCTTGTCCTCCTGAATTTGTTCCATCTCCACCTTCTAAAATATTTGTTGTTGCTGGAATAAATGTCCAATTCGTTCCTGCATTTGTCGATTTATAAATTCCATATAAACCACTTTGGTTGTCTACGGCAATTGCATAAATATAATTCGGATCGGAAGGAGCAATGGCTAATTTGATTCTTTGCACAGATCCTGTTGCAGGAATTCCAGTTGTCAAGGTTGTCCATGTCAAACCAAAATTTGTTGATTTCAAAATGGATGCGCTTCCATCATTTGAATTCATTACCCAACCTGTTGCAGCATAAATTGTATTAGAAGTCACAGGGTCTTTTTGCATATCCCAGAATAAACCGGGATTTACATTTGTCCATGTTACACCAGCATTTGTGGAGCGATACATTCCTGTTACACCACAAGCGAGAATATTGTTGCTGTTTGTTGGATCAACAATTATTTTTCGGATCAAGGAAGCATCGCCTTGTGTCATTTGAAAAGTCAATCCAGTCGGATTCCAAGTCAAACCGCCATCTGTGGTTTTGTAAACTCCAAGTCCGTAATGCGTATTTCTTTTTCTTCCATTGAGATAAAGTCCGAAGCCAATATATTCAAAATCACAAACAGAAATATACATGGTGTTATTCGGATCACTTGGATCAATACAAATGTCGCTGATGCGTGTGATGGGAAGATTATCAGTAAGCGGAGTCCACGATGTTCCGTTGTTGCTTGTTTTCCACATTCCCCCTTGTGCAACGCCAACGAAATAAGTGTTTGCATTTGTAGGATGAAACGCAATGCAATTAATTCTGCCAATTCCATTTTCCATATAACCAGTAAGGTTATTCGGAACAGCATTCGGACCTACAGGGTACCAAGCGGCACTTGTCATTTGTCGTGATGATGCAGCCTGTTTTTGATTGGCAACATCAATTGCAGCATTGATATAATCAGTAGGGTCAGCAATTTCACCTTGTGCATTGGTGTGTAAAAGCATATCCTCTTCCCAACGTGAGAAATATTTCCAGCCTTTAATTTTTTTCAGATCAACCGTTTTTTTCCAATCATTATACTGTCTTTGCATTTCAGTAAATGTGATTGGTTTTTCTGTTGATGGTTTAATGAATTTTTGAGCGCTCAATTGGAAGGCAAGCAAAAATGCAAGAAGTGTAAAGAGATTTTTCATTTAGGAATAATTGAGTGGGAACACTCAAATTTAGCGAAAAATCGGGAAAGATTTCGATCCAAATTTGAAGGTTTGTGTCATTCTCACTGAATGCAACTCAGCAAATTCCTGTTTTTATTTATCCCTGGATATTTTCTGGACTTTAGATACTTGTCTTATTCCATTTTCTTCATAGATCAGAAAATAAATTCCTTCAGGTTGATCTGCAATGCTGATGATTGCTTTTTCCCCAGGAGCAACAATGATTTTTTTTATGAGTTTTAGGTCTGTAGAAAAAATGGCAACTTCATTATTGGTGTATTGTGTTTCCTGAAGAAATGTGAATACACCATCCAAACTTGGATTTGGATAAATTGTTGCTTCTGCTTTTTTATTAAAAGTGACAGTAACGATAGGGGAATAACTGTATTCCCCGTTAAAATCTACTTGCTTCAGTCGGTAATAAGCAACACCAACTACAGGAGTTGTGTCTGCCATTTCATAGCTATGTGGTGATGAAGAATTCCCGAATCCATTTATCAAACCGATTGTTTTAAAAGTGAAGCCGTCGGTGGTTCTTTCAACTTCAAAATAATTATTGTTTTGTTCAGTTGCAGTCACCCATTGTGTGTTTACTTGATTTTCGGAAGGGACTGCATTAAATTCCAAAAGTTCAATTGGAAGTGTACTTGTTGTGTAAACGGTAATCCGAAAATGATCGACTTGGAGATTTCCATTATGTTTTGAAGCACTTAAGGCAGCACCAAAGTTTGTGTTGTTAATATCGGAAAGCGTCCAGGTAGTTCCCCACAAATCTGTGGAATTGCCATATGAAACATAGGTGTCGCTTGTTGGCCACGACGTTGCAGTGGGAGCTTTGTTATCTCCTACGAGGACATTTGCTTTCAGAAGGTAAACTGAATTGTCAAGCCCTCGTGCACGTTGAAGTGTGAAGCCAAACATAGCTGCACGGTTAACGGTTCCTGCAAATGTAAATGATGGCTGTTCTGTTCCGCTCACTGTACATGCTTTGGTTGAGGTTTCGATGGAACAACCCGAAGTCGTAGCAGATGCATTGGATAAATAAATATCTTCTCCTTCAAGAAAAGTGGAATTGATGGAATAGGTATTTGTCCCTCCAGAGGTTGAATTGGGTGTTGTATTGTTCCCGCATATTACACCGGCAACACTCATGCCATTCAAGAGCGTATTAAATGGCGCAGAGAGCTGGTGTGGATTTGTAGATGTATTACTTGCAGTTGTTTGGCTGCTATAAACGGGAGAAGTCTGATCTACATCCTGAAAAACAATACTTGCATAGAATTCAACATCTTCCAAAACTGTTCCGGCGGCATAAGTTGGTGCAATAATTGTCCCCACGGCAGAACTGATATCACTTTCCAGCAACATCCAAACTTCCAATTTATCGGAAAATCCTGTTGTATTACCTGAAGAAATTTCTAGCACTTGTGTCATTGCCATTCCTCCGTATTTAATGCTCGTAATATCACGGATGCTATTTCCGTTTTCTATTGCAGCTACTACAATGAGGCAACGATTAGTGCCTGAAGAAATAGTTTTGGTAAGTCCATTTGACCAGTCATTGAGAATACCTACTGCATTTGGAGATAATTCTTTCTTTTCAATTTCAACTTGAATTCCATCTATATTAACCGGGCCTGTAATGGTAAAACCAAAATTTGTTCCAAAGAGATAATTCGTATTCGCAGAAGTAGAAACGGAAGCATATGCATTGTCACTCGCGGTGATGTTTTCAGGAGTGTTCCAAGCAATTGTTCCCGTCTCAGAATTATTTGTTCCTGACGAAGGACTTAATGGACCAAATTGACCCAAGAGGCGGACGGAACCGAACACTGTCAAAACAATCGCGTTAAAATATTTCATGTTACATTGGGGTTAAAATGAACTTGGAATTATCTCTAGTAAACTTATCCTAATCGTAGTTGTTACAGAAACCCAAAACCTTTCTCACCTTCCTCTTGTAAGAATTATGCAAATTTTGTTTGTTGGTAAGGTCCAGCTATCCCAACAGCGTTTTACAACAGGCCTTTAGATTGTCCCGAGGAGATTCTATCTTTGCCGTAACCACTATGAAAATTATAGCTTACATTTTTTACAATTACCTCTGGTCAGTTTTAAATATTTTTCTGGGATATTTCTATCGACATAATCGAGTGAAACATTCAGTTGGAATGGAAAATATTCCCAAGGACAGACCAGTGTTGTTTTGCTCCAATCATCCGAATGCCTTTATGGATGCGCTTTTATTGGGAGCTACCGTTAACCGCCGCACTTGGTCGCTTGCACGATCTGATGCTTTTAGCAATAAAATGATTGCAAAATTTTTAGGGTTCATTGGAATTATTCCCATTTACAGATTGTTGGAAGGTGCTGAAAATCTCTCCAAGAATGATGAGATGATTGATCGTTGTACGCAGGTGCTTTCCGAAAATAAACCAATCATGATTTATTCCGAAGGACTTTGCATTCAGGAACGAAGGTTGCGAAGTTTGAAAAAAGGGACGGCGCGAATTGCTTTAACAGCAGAAGAACGAAATGATTTCAAACTCAATCTCACTATTATTCCTGTTGGATTAAATTATTCCGCAACACCATGGAAATTCAGAAGTAGATTTCACGTTCGTTTTGGAGAACCATTTGCAGCAAAGGATTACGAGGAGATTTATAAAACGAACAAGGCACGTGCAATGAATTTGTTTACGCGTGATCTTGAAAAACGGATGGCTCAACAGCTTATCATTATTGATGATAAGGCGAATGATGAATTGGTTTATCAACTGGAACAAATGTTTGTGAAGAAGTGGTCGAAGGAGGAATATCGCAATCCAAATAATCAGACAGAGACATTTCGTATCTCAAAGGAAATTACACATTTGTTGAAGGAATGTGAAAAGGTGGAATCAAGTCGTGTTACTGCATTGCGTGAAAAAGTGGCGATTTATTTCAGTAAAATAAAAGCACTTCATACAAGAGACTGGATCGTTGAAAAAAATAATTTGGGAGAATTGAAAAGTGGAGGAATTGTATTCAATTATTTTATTTTCCTGCTGTTTTCTCCCATCTGGCTATTTGGATTGATCACCAATTATGTTCCCTACAAAGTTCCTTACGTCATTGCTAAAAAGGTTGCAAAGAATATTGAATGGCAAGCTTCTGTCAATGCTACGATTGCCGCATTTCTTTGGCAGTTTTATTGGCTAGCACAAAGTCTTGTTGTAGCACTTGTGTTTCGTAATTGGTATTTACTTGGAGCATTTATGTTGCTGGTTCCCATTACAGGAATGCTTGCGCAGGAATTGTATGTGCTGGTGAAAAAAGCAAATGGAGCAAGGAAATTTCTCTTGATGAAAAATAGTAGTGAAGTAGGGGAGGTTCAGAAAATGAGAAACGAAATTGTTGAGGAAGTAGAACTATTGAAAGCTAAATTTCCCTTGGGAGCAGATTGATTTCAGATTTCAGATGTGCAGATTTCAGATTAGAAATGTGATGATATCAAATTGAAACTCCTCCGTGCCTCCGTGTTTTTTTGTTTGAAACTGAAGTGTTCGAAAATAGCCCCGACTGCCGCGAAAAGCCCACAGTCCCAACATTTCTGTTGGGACGAGGACTTGTAGCAGAAGGCGGGAGAAGAGTTGCTGGAAAACCATATTGGTGTGCTCCTGATTTTTTTTTAATAATTTGCAATCTGCACATCTGCAATTTGAAATCAATCCTTCACCCGATTCATCGCCATTGATTTCACCATCCAATCTGGAAGAGCTTTTTCTGCAGGACGATTTTTCAGATTCAAATACCAACCGATTTTTTTCAGCACGGGAACTTTATGTGTTTCCACCATTTCAATCAATGTTCCATCCGGATCTTCGATGTAAACAAAATGTCCTGCTGCTTCTCCCATATCAAAACTTTTTGCGCTATCAACAGTAAAGGGATGCCCTTTCGATTCACATAACGTTTGCATTTCTTTCATGCCAATGATATCGAAACTCAAATGAATGAATCCACGATCGCCCCAATACCTTCCTTCGAAAATATTTCTTGGTTTCTTACCTATCACTTGCACCAATTCGATCATGGATGATCCGAGCAATCTTGAAAATGCTCCTGCACGTGGTTTGGAATGTTTCAACAGCACACGACGCACTTCCACATCTCCACCAGGAAGGTTTTTCAAATCATCAAATTTTCCGCTCTTGTCGTAAATGACTGTATCATAACCAAGAATTTCATTATAGAATATCTTGGATTTTTCAATGTCAGTTACACCCAGCAATGCACCGGAAGGACCGCCTGTCAATTGTTTTCCTTTTCCGAACCAATCTGTTCCCGGAACAATCTGAAAAATATTTCCCCACGGATCGCGCACAAAAAAAGTGGGATTGCCATCAGGAGAATTTTGTAATTCACCCAAAATATCAAGGCCTTTGTTTTTCAAGAATTCATAAGAACCTTTCACATCGGAAGATTTCATTCGTGTTACAAAATGTCCGATGTCGCCTAATTGAATTTCAAAACTCACAGGAACGGGAACACGCGAAGTGTATTGCCAAATTTCAAATCCACCACCACCTTTCATATTCAAGGCGAGAATTGCATGACGCCAATGTGGTTTTCCTCCGGTGTAGGGCAACATCAAATTTGCTTCCGCCTTTTCTTCAAAGACAGGAATGTCCATCCCGAAATTTTGTCGGTACCATTTGAATGCCGCATGCACATCAGGAATTCCGATTCCAACTTGTTGTATGCCGCTGATTACAGGTTTTGTCATAAAAAAGGAATATTGAATATCGAATATCGAACACCGAATATCGAAGTGAATTAGTTCTGACGATTTTTATTTGCCGTTTGGATACTTTTTACAAATATCGATATGAGTTCATTACATTCGACGGATGACTTGTTCACAATTTCAAGGTTGTTTGTCAAAGGTTTTTTGCTGATGATTTTTAGTCCGATCAATGTTTCTCTCAATTCCTTCAAGCAAACTTTCATTTTGTGAACGAAGTCGGCTGGTGATTCAGCACTTTGAGCTTCACCATAATTTAAAGCAGGTGAGGTGCCTGAACGCAATAATTGTCCTCCAATGTGTTTTGATGCAAAAGTTGAATGTAATGACTCTGATATCTCCATAATTGCAATCGAAAAATCAATAAGTCTTTCTTGTAAATCAAATTTCTTCTGTTCCATAAAATAAATTAATAAAAAGTAAAATAATTTTAAAACAGTTGCCAAAGGTCTAAAAATTCTCGAATCCGAAAAACCGACCTTCATTTTTTTTATTTCCTTCGATGTTCGATATTCAGTGTTCGATATTCGATATTCAAAAGTTCGTACTGAAAGAGTTCATGCAATAACCTAACTTTGCAAAATGTACTATAAAGGAAAAACAGTTTTCATCACTGGCGGATCTCGCGGGATTGGAAAAGCGATTGCATTGAAATTGGCATCGGAAGGCGCGAACATTATCATTGCGGCAAAATCTACAGAGGAGAATCCCAAACTCGGAGGAACAATTTTTTCTGCTGTGGAGGAAATCAATGCAGCAGGAGGAAAGGGATTGGCTGTGAAATGTGATATCCGAGAAGAGGAGCAAGTTGTAGCTGCTGTGGCCGAAGCGGTAAAAACTTTTGGTGGAATAGATATTCTCGTGAACAATGCGAGTGCCATTAATCTTTCTCCTGTTTCACTTCTTCCTGCCAAACAATATGATTTGATGGTAGACATCAATTCGCGCGGAACGTATTTGGTTTCCCGTCATTGCATTCCACATTTGAAAAAATCTTCCAACGGACATATTCTCACCATGTCGCCGCCTTTGAGTTTGGATAAAAGATGGTTTTCGCATTTCGCTCCTTATACACTAAGTAAATTTGGAATGAGTATGCTCACTTGGGGAATGTCTGAAGAATTGCGCAAGGATGGAATTGCAGCAAATTGTTTGTGGCCAAGAACCACGATTGCAACTGCTGCGGTAAAAAATATTTTGGGTGGAGAAGAAATGATGTTGAAGTCGCGCAAGCCGGAAATTTTGGCTGACGCTGCTTATTATATTCTCAGTAAAAATTCAAAAGAAACAACCGGAAATTTTTTCCTCGACGATGAAGTGTTGGCAAAAGAAGGAATTACGGATTTGTCACACTACTCAGTTGTGCCGGGAGCGGAATTGATGGTGGATATATTTCTGTAGTATTCGAGAATTTGAAAATTCGAAATTCGAAGATTATAATTAGTTAAGACCGAATCTTCAAATTTTCAAATTAAAATTGTCAGACTGAGTGTTTTTTGTCACAACAATGTTCTTTTGAAATAAGATTTTTTGTTTGACAAAAAATGTATCGAAGGCTGTAATTAGCCAAGGTATTTCCCAACTATAGGCATTCTTCTTCCACTTCCAAACGCTTTTTGTGAAACGCGAAGAACGGGAGCCATCTGCGCACGTTTCCATTCATTCGAATTCACCATTTTCAGAATGCGATCTATCAAAGTTTTTTCGAATCCCATTTCAATCAATTCTTTTGGGCCTTGACGTTTTTCAATGTATTCAAATAAAACTTTATCAAGAATTTCATATTCAGGAAGCGAATCGCTGTCTTTTTGATTTGGACGCAACTCAGCTGATGGAGCTTTTGAAATGATATTATTTGGAATAATTTCTTTTTCAGAATTGATGAATCGGCACAACTCAAACACTTTGGTTTTGTAAACATCACCAATCACGGAAATTCCACCGCACATATCGCCGTACAATGTCCCGTAACCTACAGCAGCTTCACTTTTATTTGAAGTGTTCAATAAAACGTAACCGAATTTGTTTGCGATTCCCATTAAGATCACGGCGCGCAAACGCGCTTGAATATTTTCTTCTGCAACATTAAAAGGAGCACTTTTAAAAACAGGAGAAAGTGTATCCAACATTTCTTCGTAAGCATCATTGATCGGAACAATTTCGTAACCGCATTCCAGATTTTTACAGAGCGCAATGGAATCATCAATGGAATGTTGTGAGGAAAATTCCGAAGGCATCAATACCGACAAAACATTTTCTTTACCCAATGCACGAATCGCAAGAACAAGAACAAGTGCAGAATCAATTCCTCCCGACAAGCCCAAAATCGCTTTCGTAAATCCCATCTTCGAAAAATAATCCTTGATTCCCAAAACAAGAGCGTCATGAATCATAAGGATTTCCGATTTATTCACTTCGATATTCGGTGTTCGATATTCGATATTCGATATTCCTTCCGTATCAATAATCTGAAAGTCCTCCTCAAAATACTTCATCTCACAAACAACATCTCCTTTTTCATTCAACACCATCGATCCGCCGTCAAAAATAATTTCCGTTTGTGCTCCCACATGTTGAACATAAAATAGCGGCATTTTATATTTCTCCACGTTGCGTTTCATTACAACTCTCCGCATTTCCACATGTTCCGTACTGAATGGGGAAGCTGCAATGTTGAGCATCAATTCAGGTTGTTGTTTGATCAGCTCTTCCATCGGCCATTGCGTGTACATGAGATTTTCTTCCACATCCCATAAGTCTTCACATATCGTCAATGCGATTTTCTTTCCGCAAATTTCTGCAATGTGAAAAGCCTTTGCCGGCTCAAAATATCTATACTCATCAAACACATCGTAATTAGGAAGCAATCCTTTATGATGAACACTTTTTATTTTCCCATCAACCAAAACAAATGCAGCATTGAAAAGATCTTTCCCTTCTACATTTGGATTTTTCACTGGCGCACCAACAATTGCAGAAATTCCAAAACAAACAGATGCAATTTCTTTTACCGCTTCCTCACACCGCAAAATGAAATCGGGAAATTCAAGAAAATCCCTTGGTGGATAACCACACACGCTCAATTCTCCAAACATTACCAAGTCAGCACCTTCCATTTTTGCACGGAGAATGTTCGATTTAATTTTCTCCACATTAGAAGAAAAATTCCCGATATGATAATTCAGCTGTGCTAATGCAATTTTCATGATGCTGTAAAATTACAATGTTTATTTTCTGATAACACAAAAAAAAACGATCGGCTGAATTAACCGATCGTTTTACAAATTATTTTTTCTTTTCTAGAACAACACTCCGAAAGTCAACGCTATTGCACTAGCTTTCGCATTTTGTTTTGTTGCAACATTTGAATTAAAAGGTGTGCGTACTAAATATTTTGAATCCGATTTTAAAACGTTTGAGAATCCATTATACCAATTCAATCCAAAAACCAATGACGTTGAACCAGCAAGATTCCATTCTGCGCCAGCACCAACATTAAGTGCAAACATGAACAAATTCATGTCGGTTGAATTGATCAAATCGGTTTGTGTGGCTGGTGAGCCAGTAACAACTCTATTGCCAGCCCAACTTGTTGTATTTACAGCATCAGTAACTCGGGTTTTCATTCTTACGGAAGCATTTATTCCGAATTGGCCATAATAGGTAAGCGATCCTATTTCAGGAGTTTTCAACTTCAAGGTAAATGGAAGTGTTACATAGGTCGATTTGTAGGTGCGGTTATTTAAAAGATAACGTGAAGTGAGGGTTGTTGAATCCGATTTAGGTAGAATTTCACTGTCTTTCGAAAGAAAATAATAATTGGAATCCAACATGTTTAATTTTCCACCGAAATAATCAACTTGAAATCCCATTGCAATCGATGCTACTTTGTTCAGACGGAATTCCATCATCAATCCATAACAACCTTTAGCAGAAACACCGCCACTGGTGTATTTCTTTTGATCATCAGGTTTGTACCAAGTGAGCATTCCCGCAGTTTTCAAACCGAAACGGAAATTTTTGATGTCATTTTCGCCGCTTTGAGCGATTGCATATTTGCCACCAATGGTGAGCGCTAGCATTAATAGGATTACCTTTTTCATACTTTTGTCTGAGGTTTTTGCGTTGTACAATATTACGATAATTTTGAATGTTTTATGAAAGGTATAGGTCCAATTTCTTTTTCAACTGTAGCTGCAACAAAAATTGCTGCCGCTTTTTTCTTGATAATTACTTTCTTTTCTTCTTGCTCACACGATCCTTTGGATGTCGACGTTTCTTCCATTTCCGTCCCTCAAGTGAAAATCCTGCATTATGAAAAAGATTTTTTTGCTTTGGATACGAATAAAATGACGCAGTCATTGGAATTGCTTCATCAGCGTTTCGGAAATTTTAATGATGGATTTGTGAACCATGTTGTTTGCAGTCAAGCACACGATTCAATCGGCTGCGATTATGCCATCCGCGATTTTATTCTCAATACGGGTTACCGCGATGTTTTGAAAGAATGCAATTCCATTTTCGCCAACGATTTTTCATTCCTGGAAAACGATATCACCGATGCCTACAAACATTTCCGATATCATTTTCCAAAACGCCCCTTGCCAAAAGGTGTTTACACAACCATGACCGGATTTAATTATGGCATTCTCCAAGTTGATAATTATTATGGAATCGGATTGGAATATTTTCTCGGTCAGGATCATTTTTATTATTCCAGCGAATCCCTTCGTGAAAAATGGCCAGCTTATCGTCGTCGTGTAAGTTCAAAAGAATACATGGCAGTGAGTTTTGTAAAAGGCTGGATGATGAATGAATTCCCTTACGATCCACCGAAAAATGATCTCATCAATAAAATGGTTTACGAAGGCAAATTACTCTATCTCGAAAAAGCATTGTTGCGAAATGCATCCGATAGCATCATCACGGGTTTTCCACAATCAAAATTGGATTGGTGTAAGGAAAATGAAGCAAGAATGTGGGCCACTTTAATCGAACAGAAAAAAGTGTATTCCGAAAACGAAGACGATCTCAATCATTATACTGAAGACGGCCCCTTTTCTCCTGGTTTTCCGAAAGAATCTCCTGGTAGGGCTGGCACTTGGATTGGGCTGCAAATCGTGGAAGCATTCATGGAAAAAAATCCAACTATTTCCCTCGATGAATTAATGAATTTCAAAGACGGCGCAGCTTTATTGAATCGCTCCAAATACAAACCGAAATTCTAATTCAACACCGCCTCAACCACCGACCGCTGATAGCAACTTGCCGATATTTTTATTTTTAACTACCGCTGTCGCTTTTTGACTACTGCTCCTTTTTAGTAGGGCGTGCCCTTCCTACGTCAGGTCGGGCTCTCGGCAGTCGCTTTTTTTTCGAAGAAATCGAAAAAAAGAGCTTCAATAATGCCTCCATCCCTCACGCAAAATCGAGCCTCCAAGTTTTTTCCCAATCAAAATCTGCAAAATCTGCGAAATCTCTGGCTAACTTTGCAGCATGAGAAAAGCCACCATCAATTTCACCATCACCCTTGATGAAAACAACCTTCCCGAATCCATTGAATGGAAAGCCAGCGATTCACAAGACGGCGGAAAAAGTAAAGCCATCATGCTCACCATGTGGGATGAAAACGAACATAATACCATGCGAATTGACCTTTGGACCAAAACAATGCCCATCGATGAAATGAAACGTTTTTTTCATCAAAATTTGGTCACCATGTCCGATACTTTTACCCGCGCAACAGGTGAGGAAAAAATGTCTGGCGACATGCGGGATTTTGCGGCCTACTTTGCTGAAAAAATGGGGCTTGTAGATCCTAAGTAGGCTTTTTTTTTGGCAAATATGATTGTGACCATTATTTATCATGAAAATTGTTTTATTTTAGTGTCGGCTCGGTTTAAACCGTTTTCGAAAATACTATGAAACAGAAGTACCCCATCTTCTCTGCATTATTGGCTCTCGCTTTTTCTTCGGGTTTAAATGCACAAATATTTTATTCCAATGGCGCCATTGTAGCCGTTACTACTGGTGGAATGTTGCATTGTAATGGAGGTCTTACCCTCGACAACGTTTCCAACTTTACAAATGATGGTTCGGTTGATGTTGTCAAGAATTCACCACTTTTTCTATTGCCAGGAACCATGACCATCAATAGTGGTTCTGCTTCTGGAAATGGATATTATAAAGTGGAACAGGATTGGATCAACAATTCTGTTTTTGTTGGAGGAACAAGCACCGTGGAATTGAATGGAAATACACAACAATTTATTACAAGCATTAATAGCACAGTTACTACATTTCATAATCTCAAACTCACAGGCACAGGAACATTAGCCAATCGCAAAAAAACATTGTTGTTGGTAAATGCAATGACCGATGCTAGTGGTGGCGTCTTGAATATTGGAGATCGTGAATTGGAAACTCAAATCAATACATTTTTTGTCAATGATCCTGCGGTGGCTGCAGTTGTAAATCTTCAGGTTCCAGGAAGCGAAGGATTTGTAAGTAGCGATGCTCCAGGAGTACTTTCTAGAGCAACAAATTCAACAGGAACTTATCTTTTTCCAACAGGATCGAGTGTTGTAGCTACACGCTACCGACCAATTGACGTAAAACCAACAGCAACCAATAACGACATCTATACCGTTCGGTTCATTAATCACAATCCTGATAATGACACTTACAACCGAGCAACGAATGATGGATTGATTTGTACCGCTAACGATACTTTCTATCACGCCATTCTTCGTCCTAGTGGCAATGACGCTGCTGACATTTCAGTTTATTTTATTCCCGCAACGGATGGTCCTTGGAATGGTGTTTCTCATTGGAGAACATCCAACAATATGTGGAATGATATTGCTGCTGCCACTTCTGGAATTTCTGGAATTTTTACAACTCGCACTCGCGCAGCATGGGCATTTGCAAATCCCGGTGAACCTTATGTTTTGACAGAATTAAAACCAGCAGCACCTTCAATTGTTTGTCCTTCATTCTGCGAAAATTCGAATAATAATTTATTTGTTGCGACAGGCGGAGCTGCTCCATTTACATGGACAATACCTGGAAACGGAACAATAATTGGTGGACAAGGAACAGATTCATTGTATGTTAATTGGACCACGGGTACTGCTGCTGTAACAGTAGTTTCTGTTTCTCCATTGGATGCAAATTGTTTTTCACTTCCTGCAACATGTTCTCCAACAGTTTATCCTAGTCCAGTAGCCCAATTTGTAACCGATACAACAGGCAGTGGACCATGGGCATCAACATGGAATTTCGTTGATCAGACGACAGGTGCAACATCGTGGGTTTGGGATTTTGGCAATGGCTCAACTTCAACTCAACAAAATCCTATAAATACTTATACTGGCGCTGGAACTTATACAGTCACCTTAACTGCAACAGATTCTCATGGATGCGTTGACACAGTTCAATCCATCGTAACCGTTCTTGAAGGTCTTTTAATACCAAACGTATTTTCTCCAAATGGTGACGGAACAAATGATGAGTTTTACATTCCAAACAGTGGATTGAAAGAATTCAAAATCGAAATCTTTGATCGTTGGGGCGTGAAAATTTTCGAATCTGAAGCACCAGCCATTCATTGGGATGGTCATTCCACATCGGGCCAAAAGTGTAGCGATGGAACTTATTATTACATCTTGCATGCACTAACTGATACCCGCGATTACAGCACAAGTGGATTTCTTACCTTGATAGGATCAGGTAAACAATAAAATATTTTTCTGGAAAGTCCCGTTCTGATTTCAGGACGGGACTTTTTCTTTGGCAACGATTCAGGATTTAAACGTCTTTAAAGCAAACATGATTTCATGAAAAAAATAGTTTTTATTTTTCTAAGTATTATCGTGGGAACGAACGCTTTGCACGCTGGAAAAATTGACGAAAAGTTTCTTAAAAAAATAACGGGAACAAAATGGGATTTGGTAGCTGAAAAAAAATGCGGAAAGTTATTTGAAGGAAAGAATAAAAATCCCAAAAAAGAATCCATTACTTTTTCTGAAGGAACAATTCTTTTTGATTTGTCGGATCAGAATTATGCTTGTAATTATACTTTGAAAAACAAAGTGGAATTATGGTTGTATTGCACGGAACCCGATCAATACATTTATAAAATACAAACCCTGAATAATCGTGAAATGGTCTTGGATATGTGGGTGAAAGACCGGAAGGGGAATTACATTAAAACCACTCGAATGTATTTCCACATTCATCCCTAAATAATCAACTGTTAAGCTGATCGAAAATCAAATTGGTTTCTTCAATGAAATCCAAAATATCAGCACGTCCTGTTTTCTTTTCAGCTGAAGTAAGAAAATGTTTTGGAAATTCTTCCCACGTTTTTAGCATGGTCCTTTTATAGGCAGCAATTGCTTTTGGCAATTTTATTGAAGAAAGTTTGTCGCACTTTGTGAAAACCACAGTAAAAGCAATTTCCATTGTTGCAAGATTTTCCATGAATTCCAAATCAATGGCCTGCGGTTCAATCCTAGAATCAACCAGAATAAAAACACACATTAGATTTTTTCTTCCAAGAATATAACGGCTGATCATTTGGTTAAACTGTGCGCGTTTTAATTTTGAAACTTTCGCATAACCATAACCTGGCAAATCCACCAAATACCATTTATCATTTATTAAATAATGGTTTATGATTTGCGTTTTGCCGGGCGTAGAGGAAATTCTTGCCAAACCATTTATTCCACAAAGCATATTGATCAAGGAAGATTTCCCAACATTAGAACGACCGATAAAAGCATATTCCGGTTTATCCGCTGGAGGACAATCTTCAAATTTTGCGTTGCTGCTGATGTAAACTGCTGATGAAATTTTCAAGAAGAGATGGAATAAGCAAAATAAAGAGCAAAAGAATTATTTTTCCCTGCCCGCATATGAACTGATGTGCCGTTCTTTTTTTGTCGGATAAATATCTGAAATCGTTACCATAATTCCTGTTTCATCAACATCACCAAATTCATCATTCACGGCAGTTCCGAAATTTAGCATGGTTGCACTGAGGTTCATGTATGAATTTACCAATGGAGGAATATTTTCCCCCAATGCCCGCACATGCTGATTAAGAATTTTATGTCCCTCTTTGTAATTTAACGTATCAAGTTCTTTTTCAAAAGAACTCACATCGGTTTTGATTTGTACAGGATGAATTGGAGTAACAAGATGATTTTCGTCTGGAAAATAATGATTCATGAAATGAAGAATATAATCTCGAGCTTCAACATTATAATGTCGATAGGTTGTCACCTTCCCGTAAAAATATTTCATGTCTGGATTGTCAACCACAAGTGCGCCGAGTCCGTCCCACAAATTATCAAGAGAAAAAAGACCTTTCCGATTTGAAATGGAAGGTTGATAATTGGGTTGAACAAAAGATCTTCCAAGTTCAATTGTGTAAGGGAGAAAATCTTTTTTGAAATTATCACTGAAAGTAAAAAGTTCTGTTGTTGCAAGATGATAATTTCCATCTGGAGTCCTGGAATCACAACAGCGAATGAATCGATAGCCGCCAACAATTTCTTTGTTTTCGGGACTCCAAACAATCAATTGCTCATAGCATTTTTCACATGTGTCAAAATCATCCAGATCGCAAGCTTTATCCGTTCCGCCACCTGCAGCACGAAAAGTCAATTCACGAAGTCTGCCAATTTCCTGAAGCGTGTTTGGTGCATTGTGAATATTCACAATAAATATTTGATTTTCTCCTCCACGAGCATCTCGCACAAATGTATGTTCATTCAGCTCTTGCTCGAGGAGATGACGTGCGACAGGAGGAATAAGTGCTTGCATTTTGTTTTGATTCTTTACAGCGAATTTTCCTTGGGTTTGGAAAAAGGTCCAATTTTTCCTTCGCCCATTGCATAGATATGTGTTTTCATTTGTTCTGCCAATTCTCGATGGGATTTTTTTGGATCGAAAATAGATGGATGAACTACTTCACCAAAGGTAATGGTTATTGTTTTATGTCGTTGCTTAAACGTTTCTTCCGAAAGATAAAACATCTCCAGATTAGCTTTGATCCCTAGGCGTTTTCTCCATAGGGAAAAGTTGTAAAAAAAAGAAGAATTTTTTCCATCAATAAATGTTGGGACAATAGGCTTATGATATTGTATGGATTTTGCAATGAAACTTTTTTTCCATTCGAGATCCATGATTTTTCCTTTTTGTTTTCGAGAAACGAGTCCAGCAGGAAAAACCAAAATTGCATTATCGGATTTATAGGTTTCTTCAATTTTTGAAATCGCATTTTGTGCCCCATGTTTATTTACAGGAACAAAAAAATCATTCAGTGGACTTAAATTCAGTAAAATATCATTTACCAAAAATCGTATGTCCAATCTTTTTTCTGAAACCGCTTTAATCAATGCAAGGCCGTCAAATCCACCAAGTGGATGATTGGATGCAATGATAACTCCCCCATGCTCCGGAATGTTTTCTATTCCTTTTACGACAATTTTTGTTTTGAAATCTGTTAGTATGGCATTAACAAAATCGAGATTTCTGTTATGCCCATGCAGCTCCATGAAATCATTTACATCTTTCTCATGAAGAATACGTTTCACATAATTCAATAAAAATTTTGGCATCCATTTCAAGAGCCGGGGATTTTTTCCGCGAATGATTTTTTCAACATTGATAAATGGATCCTTCTTCATATTTCAGGCGCAAAATTACTCTGGATTTTTCAGATATACCCTACATCTGAAATCAATTTTTTCAATTCTTTTTTTTTGCAATTAGCTTGTAATATCAATGGAATCTTACTGTTTAAGAGTTTTTGCATAATTGTTCAATTGTTACCGTAAAAAGAAATTTTATTAGAAAAAGCTATAGTTCATTTTATGCTGAATCTTTGAAGTGCTTAATTCTATTGACTTTCATGTAATTGATGAAATAATATTTTATTGTTTATTTTTTTTCAAAGCTTCTTCTGGGTTTGTTTCTGAATTCCAAAGTTTCTTGCCCATTGTTCATTTCCCCCACTTGAAAATAGTGTCATAAAATTCAATATATCTCAGTGTTTTCAAGCCTTTCACGCAAATGATAAGTCAGAAACTACTACGATTTTAAGTGTTGATAGGTAAGTTATCAACAAAAGTGGGGTTTTGTGGGAAATAGTGGGAATTATTTCAATACTTTTACGGCTCAAGAAGCAATAACATGAATAGTTTGATTGGTGTTTACGAGTGCAACATTGATGCGAAGGGGCGTTTGCTCCTGCCTGTTGCATTCAAAAAGCAGCTACAGACAATTCTGAAAAAAGGTTTCGTTGTTAAGCGTAGTGTGTTTCACAAGTGCCTCGAACTCTATTCAATAAATGAGTGGAATGTATTAGTGAAGGACATTAGCAAACTGAATCGCTTCAAGAAAAAAAATGTTGACTTCATCCGAATGTTTAATGCCGGTGTGAAGCCTGTTGATCTCGACAGTAGCGGACGAATTCTTGTGCCGAAAGACTTAGTGACATTCGCTGGAATTTCCAAAAACATCGTTATGTCAGCTGCAGTGAATATGATTGAAATCTGGGACAAGGATTGTTATGAAAAAGCGATCAATGATCCTTCAGTTGATTTCGGTTCACTTGCTGAAGAGGTAATGGGTGCAATGGGCAATAAGGGAGATGATGTCGACTTACCATAATCCCGTTCTTTTAAATGAAAGCCTAGAGGGTTTGGCCATTCAAAGCGACGGAACGTATGTTGACGTTACTTTCGGAGGTGGAGGTCACTCACGCGCAATGCTTGCGCAATTGGGAGAAAAAGGAAAACTGATCGCATTTGATCAGGATGAAGATGCGGTTGTAAATGCAATTGATGACCCGCGATTCATTCTTGTCAGACAGAATTTCAGATTCCTGAAAAATTTCCTCCGCTTGCACAATGCAATTCCGGTTGATGGAATCCTCGCTGATCTCGGAATTTCTTCGCATCAAATTGATGAACCTGAAAGAGGATTTTCAACGCGTTTTGATGGACCTCTTGATATGCGCATGAATCGTTCCGCAACAACTGATGCAGAAGAAGTGTTGAACACTTACGATGAGCGTCAATTGCGAAATATGTTCAGAGAATTCGGTGATGTTGAAAATGCAGCAAAGCTTGCCAACATAATTGTTTCTGCTAGGGAAAATGTTTCGATGCGTTCAATAGCAGAATTGAAAGAGATAATCGCTCCCTGTACACCGAGAGGAAAAGAGTTTCAATATCTAGCGAAAGTTTTTCAGGCATTGCGAATTGAAATCAATGGTGAGATGGATGCGTTGAAACAATTGCTTCTTCAATCGATGGAAGTTTTAAAGCCCGGTGGAAGGATGGTTGTAATTTCTTATCACTCTCTTGAGGACCGATTGGTGAAAAATTTTTTCCGAACAGGAAATTTCGAAGGAGAAACTGAAAAAGACTTTTTCGGAAATCTGATAAGACCAATGGAACCGATTAACAGAAAACCGATTATCCCAAGTGATGAAGAATTGAAAGAAAACAATCGCGCACGAAGCGCAAAATTAAGAATAGCAGTAAAATCTCTTTGAAGAGACAGGCCACAAGGTGTGGGTTATGACAAAAAACGCGATAAAGGAACAACCTAAAGTAGAAGTTAAACCGAAGCAAAAAAGCGGCGGAGGAAACATCGTCACCCGTAATGTAGGCTCTGTTTTGACTGGAGCATTTCTTTCCAAAGAGCGAGCGGTTCAAGCACTTCCTTTTATTTTCTTTCTCACGTTTACGGCCTTGTGTTATATCGCAAATGGATATTATGCTGAATCGCAAATTCGTAAGGAAAATACCATCACGAATGATTTGAAAGAACTTCATTCGGAATATATCATTTCAAAATCAAGCCTCAGTGATCTCAGTAAACAATCAGAAGTAGCAAAACGAATTGAACCTTTTGGTGTAAAGGAATCAGTTGAACCCCCGCAAAAAATATTAGTGCACTCAAAATCAATTTCAAAAAAATAGAAGTGGAAGAACAAAAAGACATACTCAAGCGTGTGTACCTCGTGTACATCTGCTGCTGCGTTTTTGCGCTGGCAGTGCTTGGTCGTGTGTTTTTTATTCAGATTGCACAAGGTGATCATTGGAAACAGGAAGCGAAAAATTTCATGAACAAGGAACAGGATATTGAGGCTGTTCGTGGAAATATTTTTGCTGTCGATGGTTCATTGCTTGCAACCTCATTACCCTATTATGAACTTGCAATTGATCCACATGCCAATAAAAATATTGACGATGGAGAGTTTGAAGATAGTGCTCGTGCCTTGGCAAAAGGTTTGGCTTTCGTATTACATGATCATTCCGCTGCAGAATATTTTCAAACACTCTTGAATGCGCGTGCACATGGGTCGCATTATGAACAACTGGCTCGTGATATTTCCTACAATGAATTGCAAGAAATAAAAAAATTGCCACTGTTTTGCGCCGGACAATATAAAGGTGGACTCATTTACAGTCAAACCAATCACCGAGAACGTCCTTTCAGAATGCTTGCTGCAAGAACTATTGGTTATATCGGTGATAGTGGAAAAGTGAAAGTCGGTCTTGAAGGCGCATTTGATTCTGTATTGACTGGAACAAGAGGAAAAAAACTAATGCAAAAAATTGCAGGAGGAGTTTGGAAACCTTTGAACAATGAAAATGAAATTGAACCACAACAAGGAAGAGATGTTGTTTCAACCATTGACATAAATATTCAGGACGTTGCGGAAAATGCTTTAATGAATTCGTTGGCAGAGCATGATGCAAAATACGGTTGTGTTGTTTTGATGGAAGTTTCCACTGGAGAAATTCGCGCCATTGCAAATCTGTCACGAAAAGATTCAGGTGTTTATGTGGAGGATTTGAATTATGCAATTCAGGATTTAGAAGAACCAGGATCTACATTTAAACTTGCATCCCTGTTGGTTGGAATGGATGATGGATTAATAGACATCGATGACAAATTGAATCTCGAAGGAGGTCAACATGCTTATGGTGATTTGGTCATGCACGATGCTGAAACTCCCAAAGAAAATATTGTAACGGTTCTAGAAGCATTCGAAGAATCTTCAAATGTTGGAATTTCAAAAGCAATTACTGCGGCATATTCAAAAAACCCTAAAAAGTTCACCGATGGGTTACATCGTTTGGGCTTTGGAAATTCTTTTGAATTACAAATTCCAGGGACAGGTAAGGCTCAAATTAAAACTGCTGGTGATAAAAACTGGACGGGTGTTTCCCTTCCATTTATTTCCATTGGATATGAATCACTCATTACACCAATACAAACGCTTACTCTTTATAATGCAGTTGCAAATAATGGTGTCATGGTGAAGCCAATGTTTGTAAAAGAAATTCGTGATAAGGGAAAAATAATCAGGACATATGAACCCGAAATTATTAATCCTGCAATTGCAAAACCGGAAACAATTGCAAAAGCAAAAACTCTTTTGGAAGGTGTTGTGAAAAATGGAACAGCAAAAAATTTAAATAATTCTGTGTATCAAGTTGCAGGAAAAACTGGAACAGCAAGGATTGCAAAAGGAAATGGTTACGGAAAAGAAAGAAATGACATTACTTATCAAGCTTCTTTCGTTGGCTATTTTCCTGCTGATCATCCAAAATATACTTGCATAGTAATTGTCAATGCGCCAAGTGGCGATGTGTATTATGGCGGAAAAGTTTCTGGCCCTATTTTCAAGCAAATTGCTGATCGTGTTTTTGCGACAGAAATGGACATTCATACTCCTGTTAATTCCATTGTAAATCCATTGGCGGAAATTCCATTGATAAAAAATGGGCTTACAACACCTACACTATCTGCGATGAAAGGATTGTTGATAGAAGTGAAAACAAATTCTGATTTCAAGAATGATGGTTTTGTTAAAATACAACCTGACGAAAAGGATGTCCGAGTAGGAAATAGTAATCCTGATGAGCAGTTAAGAAAAAGTATCATGCCAGACTTGACAGGAATGCCAGCCTCGGATGTACTTTATCTGATGGAAAATCGTGGTTATAGAGTAAAGTTGAAAGGTTGTGGAGCTGTAACAAAACAATCCATTCTTCCTGGACAAAGCATTAATAAGAATTCTGAAATAATTGTTGAATTGTCATTATGAAATTATTGAGCGACATACTTTATAAAGCGGGTCTTGTAGAAGTACAGGGTTCCACAAACGTCGCCATTACCTCGATGACATTTGATTCGAGAAATGTAGAGAAGGACGGATTGTTTGTGGCTACGAGTGGTACAAAATCCGATGGACATGATTTTATTGAAAAGGCTATTGCCCTTGGTGCAATTGCAATTGTTTGCGAAAAATTCCCTGCTGAATTAGTTGAAAGAATTACTTACGTGAAGGTTGCTGACAGTTCGCAAGCATTGGGAATTATGGCTTCCAATTTTTATGACAATCCTTCCGGGTCCTTAAAATTAGTTGGTGTTACTGGAACAAATGGAAAAACAACAACAGTAACATTGTTGTTTCATCTCTTCCGTGCGATGGGAATGAAAGCAGGAATGCTGACTACTGTTCGCAACATGATCAACAACGAGGAAATTCCTTCTACACATACCACACCTGATGCAGTTGAACTGAATAAACTTTTGCGTCGAATGGTGGACAGTGGTTGTAAGTATGCATTCATGGAAGTCAGTTCTCACAGCATTGTGCAGAAAAGAATTGCAGGACTGGAATTCGCTGGTGGTGTATTCACGAATATCACACACGACCATCTTGATTATCACAAAACATTTGATGAATACATCAAAGCGAAAAAAGCATTCTTCGATCAGTTGCCTTCAAATGCTTTTGCTCTTGTAAATAAGGATGACGCAAATGGCGCAGTGATGGTTCAAAATACGCGCGCATTAAAAAGAAGTTATTCGGTTACAAGTATTGCTGATTTCAAATGTCGTGTTCTTGAAAATCAATTTTCCGGATTGCAGTTAAATATTGATAGTGTAGAAATGTGGAGCAAACTCATTGGGAGTTTTAATGCTTACAATCTTCTTACTGTTTATGCAACTGCAATGTTACTCAATCAGGATAAGATGAATGTGCTGACAACATTGAGTACACTTGGGCCAGTTGAAGGACGATTTGAGTATTTGAGAAATGATTTGGGTGTTACTGGAATTGTTGATTATGCACATTCACCAGATGCATTAAAAAATGTTTTGAAAACAATTCAGGATATACGTACAGGAAACGAACAAGTGATTACTGTAATTGGTTGCGGTGGTGATCGTGATGCAGCGAAACGACCAATGATGGCACACATCGCCTGTGAATTCAGTAATCGTGTAATTCTTACTTCTGATAATCCGAGAAGTGAGGATCCTCAAAGTATTTTGAATCAAATGCAAGGAGGAGTTGAAAAACAAAACACAAAAAAAACATTGTCGATTGTTGATCGTAGGGAAGCAATTCGAACTGCAGTTGCATTAGCAAGACCTGGTGATATTGTTTTGATTGCAGGAAAAGGTCATGAAAAGTATCAGGAAATAAAAGGTGTTAAACAACCCTTTGATGATATGGATGTATTAAAAGACAACTTAAACAACGCCAACGCATAATTATGTTTTACTATCTGTATACCTGGCTTGAAAAAATGCAATATCACATTCCTGGAATGGGTGTATTCAAATACATTTCATTTAGGGCTGCGATGGCAATTTTTGTTTCATTGATCATCTCAATGGTTTTCGGAAAACGAATAATCAATCTGCTTCAGAAAATGCAGGTGGGAGAAACAGTGCGTGATCTGGGTCTTGATGGACAAAAACAAAAAGCAGGAACACCGACAATGGGCGGGCTTATAATTATTTCCGCAATTATTGTTCCAACGCTTCTGTTTGCAAATCTTTCAAACATTTATATCATCCTCATGTTGGTTTCCACCGTTTGGTTGGGCGCTATTGGATTCATCGATGATTATATTAAAGTTTTCAAAAAAGATAAGGAAGGTTTGCATGGACGTTTCAAGATTATCGGACAAGTGGGCATTGGTTTGATTGTAGGTTGTGTTTTGTTTTTCAATCACAATGTTGTTGTGCGTGAAAAAATTGCGACTTCAGGAAAAGATTATTTCACAATGACTCCTGAGCAAACTCAGTCGTCACCTTCCCCAACAAATCTTCCACTATATTCTAAAACCGAAACACATTCTCTTAAAACAACAATTCCATTTGTAAAAAACAATGAATTCGACTATTCATCTTTTTTATGTTTCATGGGAGACAAAGCGAAGGATTGGGCATGGTTGATTTTTATTCCAATCGTAATTTTCATCATTACCGCAGTTTCAAATGGAGCCAATGTCACAGATGGGATTGATGGTCTTGCATCTGGAACTTCAGCTGTTATTGGAGTCGTATTGGGGATTCTCGCCTACGTTTCTGGTAACACTGTGTTTGCGGATTATTTGAATATCATGTACATCCCCGATACTGGTGAGCTTGTAATTTTCATTGCGGCTTTTGTTGGTGCTTGTGTAGGTTTTCTTTGGTACAATGCTTTTCCGGCACAAGTATTTATGGGTGATACGGGAAGCTTGGCGCTCGGTGGAATTATTGCAGTGTTCGCAATTGCCATTCGAAAAGAATTATTGATTCCAATTATCTGCGGAGTATTTCTTGTTGAAAATATATCTGTGATTTTGCAGGTGCTGGTTTTTAAATACAGAAAGAAAAAATCTGGAATTGATTATGCAAGATCACACAGATTATTTCTGATGGCACCATTACATCATCATTATCAAAAAAAGGGAATGCACGAATCGAAAATTGTTTTTCGTTTTTTGATTATTAGCATCATGCTCGGAGTACTAGCAATTGCAACATTAAAACTACGCTGAGAAAATCATGAAACGAATCGTGATCATTGGCGGTGGAGAAAGTGGGGCGGGAGCGGCTGTTCTTGCAAAACAAAAAGGTTTCGATGTTTTTGTCACTGACAAAGGCTCGATAAAAGAAAAGTATAAGATCGTTCTTTCACATCATGGAATAGAATGGGAAGAGAATCAACACACAGAAAAGTTGATTCTCAATGCTGACGAAATAGTTAAAAGTCCAGGCATTCCCAACAAGGCGCCACTTATTCAACAATTGAAAAAGCAAGGTACACCTGTGATTTCAGAAATCGAATTTGCAGCGCGTTACACCAATGCAAAACTGATTTGTATTACGGGTAGCAATGGCAAAACGACAACTGCAACCATTACACATCATATTCTGAAAAAAGCAGGATTGAATGTTGCGCTCGGTGGAAATGTTGGACATAGTTTCGCCATGCTTGTTGCTGAAGGCAATTATGATTATTACGTGCTTGAGTTGAGCAGTTTTCAACTGGATGACATGTATGAATTCAGAGCCGACATAGCGATACTCATGAACATCACTCCTGATCATCTCGATCGATATGATTACAAATTCGAGAATTATGCCGCTGCAAAAATGCGCATCACACAAAATCAAAGACCTGAAGATGCTTTCATTTTTTGTCTCGATGATGAAATGACAAAAATTGAAATGACAAAAATAAAAATCAATGCAAAACATTACCCATTCTCTATTCATGAACGCGTCGAAGAAGGCGCGTGGCTAAACAACAATGAAATTATTTTAACCATCAATAACAATCAACTGTCTATGACAATCGAAGAACTCGCACTCCAAGGAAAACACAACATCTACAATTCAATGGCAGCTGGCATTGCCGGAAGATTGTTGGATGTTCGCAAAGAATCTATTCGTGAAAGCCTCTCTGATGTTCAGAGTGTGGAACACCGAATGGAATTTGTAGCGAGAATCAACAATATCGATTTTATCAATGACTCGAAAGCAACCAATGTGAATTCAACTTGGTATGCACTCGAAAGTGTCAACACACCCGTTGTTTGGATTGTTGGTGGTGTGGATAAGGGAAATGATTATGCCCAACTTTTCGAATTGGCAAAAGCAAAAGTGAAAGCCATTATCTGTCTCGGAACGGATAATGCAAAAATTATCAAAGCCTTCACGGGTAAAGTAGAGACAATTGTGGAAGCTGCAAATGCAAATGATGCAGTTGCGCTTTCTTATCGTCTGGCAGGAAAAGGAGATTCGGTTCTTCTTTCACCGGCTTGTGCAAGTTTTGATATGTTTGAAAATTACGAAGATCGTGGACAGCAATTTAAAGCTGCTGTGCGCGCACTATAAAATTAGGGCATCCATTATGCAAAATTGCATCAAACAACAGCAAGTATTTACTCATTACGATGAGTTGATCAGCGCGCGCATTAAAATGCAGGGTGATCAATCCCATCATCTTGAAATTGTTTGTACGCACAACGGCATTGATTGGATTAATCATTCCATGGCTACTAATATAGATATGACATGGCATGTGCTTCGCGATGTTCCAAATTCTGTTGTTTTAATAATTGGTGGAATTGATCGATCAGAAGATCAGAAAAAACTAAAGCAACTCGTGAAAGAAAAGGTGCATGCAGTAATTTGTCTAGGATCAACTCCATGGAAATATTTCAATGCATATAGTGATTCGGTAAAACTTATTGTTCATGCGAGGAACATGAGAGAGGCGATTCATCATGCAATTGTTCTTTCCGATAGTAGTGTGAAAACAATTTTATTTTCCCCGTCTTGTTCAAGTTATGATGCTTTTGACAATTATAAAAATCGAGGAAATTTATTCCGACAGTTGGTAAAACAAACTTTGCAAATAGAAGAATGAAATCATTTAATCTATTTAGTTTTCTCAAAGGCGACAGAGTAATCTGGATGATTGCGATATTGCTTTCGTTATTATCCTTGCTTGCAGTATATAGTTCTATTGTTGCGCTTGCATATAAACATCAGAATGGTGCAACCGAATATTACTTATTCAAACACGGAAAATTAATTATTCTTGGTTTTGTTCTAATGTTTATAACGCATCGCATTCCTTACAATTATTTTTCGCGAATTTCACAAATCATGCTCATCATTTCAATTCCATTATTGATTTATACCTTATTGCATGGTGCTAATCTGAATGAAGCAAATAGATGGATTGCAATTCCTGGAATTGGATTGACTTTTCAATCCTCTGATTTTGCCAAGCTTGCACTCATTATGTACGTTGCCCGAATTGTTACACAAAAGCAAAATGAGCTCACTGATTTTAAAGCGGTATTGATTCATATTATGACTCCTGTTTTTATCGTTTGCGGATTGATTCTTCCTGCGAATTTTTCGACAGCAGCAATTCTACTTTGTACTTGTCTTATTTTAATGTTTATTGGTCGAGTTCCCTTGAAACATATTTTTAAAGTTTTGGGTATTGCGATAGCAGGTTTTGCATTTCTATTGATGCTTGGGAATTTTTTCCCAAAAACTCTTCCGCGTCTACAGGTTTGGGAAAATAGAATTGTTGAATTTTTTAAGGGGAAAGAAGAGCAAGATCCTGATAAAAGTTATCAGGCTAATCATGCAAAAATTGCGATTGCTACAGGAGGGTTCATGGGAATGGGTGCTGGAAATAGCACACAGAGAAATTTTCTACCTCAAGCTTATTCGGATTTTATTTATGCAATTATCATAGAGGAATATGGTTCACTATTGGGAGGTGTTGGAATTGTTTTATTGTATTTGATATTATTATTTCGAGGCGTCCGTGTTGCAACAAAAACGAAAAAGACTTTTGGAGCATTGCTTTCATTTGGATTGGCATTCAGTTTGGTCTTTCAGGGATTTATTAATATGGCTGTGGCGGTAAATCTTTTTCCAGTAACAGGTCAGCCTTTACCATTTCTGAGTATGGGAGGAACATCTTTATTGTTTTCAAGTATTGCAATTGGAATTATATTAAGTGTAAGTCGTCAAACAGAAAATGATACGGAAGATTTTTCCGAGCCATCAATTGAGAAAGGAGCTGCACTTGCCACATAAATTTATTGTTAGCGGAGGTGGAACTGGTGGTCACATCTTTCCAGCGATTGCAATTGCAAATGCCTTGAAGGCAAAATTGCCGGATGCAGAATTCTTGTTTGTGGGTGCGGAAGGAAAAATGGAAATGGAAAAAGTTCCTGCTGCTGGATATAAAATTGAAGGACTTTGGATCAGCGGACTTCAGCGAAAATTAACTTGGAGTAATCTGTCTTTTCCGTTCAAAGTCATCAATAGTATTTCAAGAGCCAAAAAAATTCTAAAAAAATTTCAACCCGATGCTGTTATCGGAACCGGCGGTTATGCAAGTGGCCCAATGTTGCGTGTTGCATCAAAAGCGGGAATACCAACTTTAATTCAAGAACAGAATTCATTTCCTGGAATTACAAATAAGATTCTTGCAAATCGAGTTAGCAGAATTTGTGTTGCATACGAAGGAATGGAAAAGTTTTTTCCAAAAGAAAAAATTGTTTTTACGGGAAATCCAGTTCGTCAGGATATTTTGAACCTTGAAGGTAAGCGTCCACGTGGACAGGAAATGTTTGGACTGGATGCAAATAAAACAACGTTGCTTGTTGTTGGTGGTAGTTTAGGTGCAAAAGCAATTAATGAAAGTTTGGAATTGAATTTAGGGAAACTTGCTGAAAAAAATATTCAAGTTGTTTGGCAAACCGGAAAACCTTTTTTTTCAAGAGCGGAAGTGGCTGTTGCTCCTTTCAAAGGCAAAGGAATTATTGCAACTGAATTTATTACGAAAATGGATTATGGATATGCAGCTGCTGATATTGTGATCTCTCGTGCAGGCGCAGGTGCTGTTTCTGAACTTTGTCTCGTTCATAAACCTTGCATTCTTGTTCCATTACCTAGTGCAGCTGAAGATCATCAAACAAAAAATGCCATGTCACTTGTAAATCATCAAGCGGCAATTTTGGTAAAAGATGTGGATGCAAAAAATGCTCTTGTTGAAAAGGCAATTGAACTTGCATTTGATCAAGAGTTGAGAAACAAAATGGAATTGAATATGTCAAATCTAGCAATAAAAAATTCCGCTGATTTAATTGCGAATGAAGTGATAACATTAATCAATAAAAAGAATTCAGTTAAGAAATGAGATTGGATAAACTCACTCATATTTATTTCCTTGGAATCGGTGGTATCGGTATGAGTGCGCTTGCGCGTTATTTTCATGCTTCAGGAAAAATTGTGTGTGGTTATGACAAAACACAAACTGAACTGACAAGTGAGTTGATGGCAGAGGGAATTGCAATTCATTTTGAAGAAAATAGTTTATTGATTCCTGTAGCGATCAGAGAATCTTCGGATAAAGAAAATATTCTTGTTGTATGGACTCCTGCTGTTCCTGTAGAGCATTCCGAATTGTTATGGTTTCAGAAAAACGGTTTTTCAATAATGAAGAGAGCTCAAGTTCTTGGATTGATTGTGGGCCAATCTAAAACAATTGCAGTTGCAGGAACACATGGAAAATCAACAACAACAACTTTGATAGCGCATATTCTTCGCACTGCTAAAATCGATTGTTCCGCTTTTCTTGGAGGGATATCAAGAAATTACAATACGAATTTGTTGTTGGGAAAAAGGCTTGGGAATGAAAATGTCCCAATTGAAAACAACATTGTAGTGGCCGAAGCTGATGAATATGACCGTTCTTTTCTATGGCTTCATCCTTCTATCGCAATCATTACTTCTGTTGATGCGGATCATCTTGATATTTACGGCAATGAAAATGCAATGCATAATTCTTATCGCGATTTCGTGAAGCAAGTAGTTGATAAAGCGATTACAAAACCTCAAGTAATTGAAACGCTTCAATTACCAAAAGACAAACGTCTCATTTCATATTCACTTGACAATAAGGAAACCGATTGTTTTGCCGAGAATATCAGAATAGACGATGGTTATTATGCATTTGACCTTGTTGTTTTCGAATCCAGAATTTCAAATTTGAAACTCGGACTTCCTGGACGACACAATGTTGAAAATGCTGTTGCCGCTGTAGCTGCTGCAAAACAAGTTGGTGTAGATGATGAATCAATTCGAAAAGCATTAACTTCCTTTAAAGGAGTAAAGCGAAGGTTTGATTTTCGTATTCGCAATCCAAAAATTATTTTCATTGACGATTATGGACATCATCCCGCTGAGTTATTCGCATGCATTTCTTCTGTAAAGGAATTATTCCCAGGTAAAAAAGTGACTGGCGTTTTTCAGCCACACTTGTTTTCTCGTACGCGTGATTTTGCAGATGATTTTGCAAGAAGTTTGGAATTGTTGGATGATGTGGTCCTACTTGATATTTATCCTGCGAGAGAAAAACCCATTCCCGGAATTTCCTCTTCCATGTTGTTGGAAAAAATTCAGGGTAGAAAAAAGTCCTTGTACTCAAAATCTGAATTGGTAAAAAAAGTGACTGAGCATGATTTTGATGTTTTGGTGACAATGGGTGCTGGTGATATTGATCAACTGGTTGAACCCTTGGAAAAATCATTGCGTGAAAAATTTAAAATAGGGGAGGTACGATCATGAAAAAAATACTCCTAATTTCTCTTTGGACACTTTTTGCAGCAGGAACTATTTTTGTAATGAGTTTTGCAAATCGTGCGCATGCAAATAGACTTTGTACAAAACTGAGCATAACGATTGACAGGGAAAATTCCGACTTGTTTATCAAGGAAGAAAACATTACAAAACTTTTGAGTGATCATGGAAAAATGCCAATTGGTCAATCACTTTCTAAAATTGATGTTGCAGCTCTTGAAAATTTGGTTTTAAGTCATCCTGCGGTTGAATCCTGTGATGTGTTTGTTTCAGTCGGCGGTGAAATGACAATTAAATTGAAACAACGTCGCGCCATTTCACGGATGATTAACCTCACTAACGAATCCTATTATTTCGACAACCGTGGAATGCTCATGCCATGGTCGGAGGAATATACTGCGCCAGTTATTCTAGTGAGCGGGTATTTCACGGAGAATTATGCGTCGATGTATCATATACAATTTGATTCTTATTCTGCAGACTCAGCAATGAAAACACCTTTACTTATGGATGACGTTTGGCAAATCACAAAAAGAATTGATGCTGATACATTTCTGCGCGCACAAATGGTACAGGTGTATATTACAGAAGATAAAAAATTTGAATTGATTCCCCGAGTCGGAAATCACATTATTGTACTTGGAGACATCAGTGACCTTGATGAAAAATTAAATAAGCTTCAAATTTTTTATCACGACGGACTCAATCGCACAGGAAGCTGGAATGATTATAGTATCATCGACCTTCAATATAAAAATCAAATCGTTTGCACTAAAAAGAACAATGAACATGGAATCTGACATCGTAGTAGGACTTGACATCGGTACAACAAAAATCGCTGTGCTTGTTGGCCGGCGTACCGAACATGGAAAAATCGAAATTCTCGGAATAGGGAAAGCGGAATCTCTCGGCGTTGCCAGAGGTGTTGTTCTCAATATCGATGAAACTGTTCGCGCAATAAAACTAGCGGTAGAAGAGGCTAGTATCAAATCTGGTGTTGATATTAAGGTGGTGAATGTTGGGATTGCGGGTCAACACATTAAGAGTTTGCAACATCGTGGAATGAAAACACGACGAAGCATCGATGACGAAATTTCGCAAAAAGATATTGATGAATTAATTGATGATATGTATCGCTTGGTGATGTCGCCTGGTGAAGAAATCATTCATGTTATTCCGCAAGAATATATTATTGACAATGAAGTCGGAATTAAGAATCCGATTGGAATGGCAGGAACACGAATGGAAGCGAATTTCCATATCATCACAGGACAAGTGGCGGCCGCAAAAAATATTTACAAATGCGTGGCGAAATCCGGACTTGAGGTAGCAGATCTCACGCTTGAGCCATTGGCATCTGCTGATGCAGTTTTGAGTGATGAGGAAAAAGAAGCAGGAGTTGTATTGGTAGACATAGGTGGTGGTACCACTGATGTCGCAATTTTTCATGATGGAATTATCCGTCATACTGCAGTAATTCCATTTGGTGGAAATATTATTACTGAAGATATCAAAGAAGGTTGCAGCATTATTAAAACACAAGCGGAATTATTGAAAATAAAATTTGGTTCTGCGTTGGCCAGCGAAAATCAGGAAAATGAAATAGTTTCCATTCCTGGCTTACGTGGTCGTCCACACAAGGAAATTTCCGTAAAAAATCTTGCACACATTATTCAAGCAAGAATGGAGGAAATTGTTGAACATGTTTACTATGAAATAAAAAATTCTGGATTCGAGAAAAAGTTGGTGGCGGGCATTGTTGTCACTGGTGGCGGAGCTCAACTCAAACACATTTCCCAACTATTGGAATATGTAACTGGTATGGATACACGAGTGGGTTATCCGAATGAACATCTTGCAACAAGTTCTGAAGAGGTGACAAGTCCAATGTATGCAACAGGTGTTGGTTTGGTTATGCGAGGCTTGAAATTGCAGCAGAAGCTGGCTATTGTTGATGAAAAAGTGAAAGTGAAAAACCATTCTGAAAAACGAAAGGGTGGATTCTTCGATAATATTTTCAACAAGGGTAAACAATGGTTTGAAGAAGACTCAAACGACTGAAAATGACCATGAAATTAACAATTGAACGTTAGTAAGTTCAATTCGTGTTTTGTTAATGTGATTTGTATGTGAAGTAATTTTCAACGATTTTTTATTCGGACAACAACAATGGACATGTACAGCATTTTTAATGATTTTGAGGATGAAAAAGATCAGTACGCTGATTCTTCCAATCTGGAATCGTTCATTGATGAAACACCTCTTGAAAAAATAGAAATTATTTCGGGAACGAATGAAGAATCGGAAATGGCAACTTCACAATTTTCAGTTTCAGAAAAAGATCCATTGGGAATTGCGGGTAATTTGAATGCATCAACAATAGAAAACACTTCACACACTAACAATACAAACCAATCTCACGTGGCTATGAAATTCGACCTTCCGGAACATTCCTCGATCATTAAAGTGATCGGTGTCGGCGGTGGTGGCAGCAATGCTGTTAATCACATGTATCGCCAAGGCATCAAAGGTGTAGACTTCATTGTTTGCAACACCGATAAACAAGCGCTCGATATGAGTCCTGTTCCTCATAAAATTGTTCTTGGAACAACACTTACCGAAGGACGTGGCGCTGGGTCGCTTCCTGAAGTTGGAAGAAATGCCGCAATAGAAAATATTGAAGACATTCGAAGCGTTCTCGCGAACAATACAAAAATGGTTTTCATCACTGCAGGTATGGGTGGTGGAACGGGTACAGGTGCTGCGCCAATCATAGCAGGCATCGCTCGCGAAATGGGAATTCTAACTGTTGCGATTGTAACGGTTCCGTTTTTGTTCGAAGGGAAAAAACGTCGTCAACAAGCGGAAGATGGTTTGGAACAGCTCAAGCAAAATGTGGATACACTTCTCGTTGTTTGCAATGACAAACTGCGTGAGATGTATGGCAATTTAAAACTCAGTGATGCATTTTCTCATGCTGATGATGTTCTTGCCATTGCAGCAAAATCAATTGCAGAAGTTATTTCACTTACGCAACAAATCAACGTTGACTTCGCTGACGTTTGCACAGTGATGCGCAATAGCGGTGTTGCAATCATGGGATCTGCCGCAGTATCTGGTGAAAATCGTTCTACACGTGCGGTGGAAATGGCTTTGAATTCTCCTTTGCTAAATGATAATAATATTACTGGTGCTCGTTATGTGCTCCTCAATATTATTTCTGGCGAGAATGAAATTACCATGGATGAATTGGGAGAAATTACCGATTACATTCAAGAAGCGGCTGGACAAACTGCTGAAATCATCAAAGGTTACGGTGTTGATCCTTCACTTGGTGATAGCGTAAATGTGACAATCATTGCGACAGGTTTTAATCAGAATAACCCAATCGCTTATGAATACACAAAAAAACAGGCTGAAGAGAAAGTTGTTCTGAAATTGGAAGAGAATAAAACAGAAACTGTTGCGGAATTAGTGAAAGAGGAAACAAAAGCGGAAACTGTAAATCCACTTGAGCCTTTCCTTGTTTCGAAACAACCGGAACCTATTGCAGAAGTAAAAACTATTGAAGCTGAAATTGCAAATCCACTTGAACCATTCTTAATTACAAAAGTGGAAGAACCTGTTGCTGAAATTGTAGCTGCACCAATTGCTGAAGTAACATTGGAAGAAGAAATCCTTGAACCAATTGCTGAGGTAACATTGGAAGAAGAAATCCTTGAACCAATTGCTGAAGTAACATTGGAAGAAGAAATCCTTGCACCAATTGCAGAGGTAACATTGGAAGAAGAAATCCTTGCACCAATTGCAGAGGTAACATTGGAAGAAGAAATCCTTGCACCAATTGCAGAGGTAACTTTGGAAGAAGAAATCCTTGCACCAATTGCAGAGGTAACATTGGAAGAAGAAATCCTTGCACCAATTGCAGAGGTAACATTGGAAGAAGAAATCCTTGCGCCAATTGCAGAAGTAACATTGACTGAAGAAACTTTTAATCCAGTTGCGGAATTATTAGAATTGGCTGAGTTTGTGTCGCCAGTTTCTGAAACTGAAACGGATGAAGTTGTCGAACCGGTTTTGAATACGAATGTAGTATTTGAAATAACCAATTATAGTTCTTCAGAAAATTCTGACCTCAACGAGAATTCCAACTTGGAGTTGATTGCTGAAGAGGAAATTTACAGCGAACCGATTGCGGAAACTTGGTCAGAGCCAGTTGCTGAAATGACTGTTGAACCTGTTGCTGAAATCAATTTGGTAAGCGAGCCAGTTGCAGAAGTTACTTATGTAAACGAACCTGTTGCTGAAGAGACAAATTACAATGAGCCTTACCTGATTAAGAAATCAGAGCCTGTAGCAGAAGTGTCTGCAGAAACTGTACTTGCTGATAAATTAAATCAGGAAGAATTGGAGAAAAGAATTCAAACAGAAGAACTTCAGAAAAAAGCGCAAGAGCGAATTATGAAATTGAAAGCGCTGAGCTTGAAATTAAAAACGCCTAAAGGTTTGAATGAAATGGAGCATGAGCCTGCCTACAAACGTAGAAATGTCAGTCTTGAAAATGTACCACATTCTTCTGAATCACAAGTTTCACGTTACACATTGACAGAAAACGAAGAGAAGAAAATTGAGATTCGTCCGAACAATTCTTTCTTACACGACAATGTTGATTAGTCTTTCTGTTTAGTAATAATACACTGCGGATCTGGTTGTTTTAACTGGATCCGCAATTTTCAAAAATAAAAATGGCAATAGAGGAAAAGATTAATGCGGATATTAAAACTGCAATGCTCGCAAGAGATGCAGGTAGATTGGATGCATTACGTGCAATAAAATCTGCCATCTTATTATTGAAAACATCTCCTGAAGGTTTGACAGAAGAATCAGCTGCCAAAGTGATGCAGAAGGAAGTGAAGAAGAGAAGAGAAACTGCAGAGATTTACAAACAACAAAATCGGAATGATTTGGGCGATGTGGAAATATTCCAGGCCAATGTCATCGAAGAATATCTTCCGAAACAAATGGGTGAAGCTGAACTTCGTCCTTTAATTCAAGAATTGATTAATGTACTTGGTGCCACTTCTCCCGCTGATATGGGAAAAGTTATGGGTGCTGCTTCAAAAAAATATGCAGGGCAAGCCGATGGCAAAATGATTTCTACTATCGTCAAGGAATTGCTCAGCAAAGTTTAAGTGTGTGTTAATTGTGTGTGAATGAACGTCTGGCTGTGTGTGGCCGGACGTTCTTTTTTAACACAACTTCATATTATTGTATCGCGTCACTTCTACTATTTATTTTTAAAAATGGGAAAAATGGAAACATCTATTTGGCTCAACATTTCCCTTTCCACTTTGTACGAACAAAAAAATGTCGAGTTGGCTAACTCGACATTTTTCCAAAATGCATTTTCATTTACAAATGCCACATGTCATGTTCCATTTTGAAAATATCATCCTTTACACGTTCAGCTTCTAATTGAATGTCAATTTCCGTTGCATAAGAAGCAATTTCACGATCATAAACGTTTGATTCTTTTCTTACAAAACTCGAGAACATTCTTTTTTGAAAAAGATCATCGTACGTATTTCGTTGCGCATCATTCTTTGTATTGAAAACTTCAGATTTTGCAAACAGATTTCTGCATTGTGGGAAGTAAACCCAGAAAAGGGGCATCACTCCAATCATTGCTCCTGTTGTTGGATCTGTTTTTTCTTTCAGCGGACAAAGGCCAATTATGCGTACATCCATTACTGAGCGTTCTTTGTCAAAGAACCAATCCTCTTTCACCCAATATTGTTTCACGTCTCTCGAAGTCAATTCATAATTTACGGGCGCTGCAATTTGTGGCCCATCGGGATTATTTGGATCGTCTGCAAAAAGTGTTGTGTCCGTCCAATAGAACATGGTTGTAGCAGCAGCTTTGGTCATTCGCACTTTGAACTCATCATCAAAAAATGGATTGTCATAAGCATAAATTTCACCGCTGAGTATGCCACCCTTAATCACATCGAATAAACTTTTCCGATCATTGATTTGTGTTTCCGGAAAATAGATGGGGTGATTGAATTTTTCACGAAGATCTATAGTGCGCCAAACACGTTTTGACCACATAACATCACCCTCGCGTTCATGGGTGTAGGGAGTTGGCTTTCGTGTACGGGAATTTTCTTTGATATAAAATGTTTCACCGAATTCAGATGTCGGATTTAATACTGGCTGTGCATCCAGAATCGTAACAGAAAAAATAAAACTGATTAGAAATAAAGTGCACACATAGTGCTTTTTATTTTCGACACGGAGGTCTTGGATTTGATGGTGGATAGTTTTCATTGGCGTTCCTTTCTTTCGTTTAAACCCTTTTAGGTCGTTTCTGAAAGCATAAGAACGCATCAGCTAAAAAGTCACCAACATGTGAAGAATAATTTCTCCTGCGCTTTTAATTCAATCAAAACTAAAAAAGACAAAGCAAAAAAAAGACCCTCCATAATTATGAAGGGTCTTTTTTTTATTTTTTCTAAAATTACAAGTGCCACAAATCATGTTCCAAAACGAAAATGTCATTTTTGATTCGTTCTGCTTCAAGAAGCTGATCCAACTGATTGGTTAAATAAGCAGGAACTGTGCGATCGTAAACGTTTGATTCTTTGTGAATGTAACTTGCAAACATTCGTTTCCAGAAAATATCATCAAGTGAACGACGCTCTCCATCATTTTTTGTGTTGTAAACTTCAGCCTTTGCAAATACTGGTCGGCATTGTGGAAAGTAAACCCAGAACAAAGGCAAGTATCCAAGAATCTCACCTGTTGCAGGATCTGCTTTCTCTCTCATTGGACAAAGTCCAAGAATACGCACATCCATTACTGAACGTTGTTTATCAAAAAACCAGTCTTCCTTCATCCAATAGGCTTTTACGTTATTGGAATTAAGGTCTGTTTTAACGGGTGCAGAAATCATTACACCTGGATTATTTGGATCCTCTGTTTGTGCAGTTGAATCCCACTGAACAAATGTGGCTTCAATTGCAGCTTTAGACATTTTGACTTTGAACTCATCGTCAAATACAGGATTGTCAAACGCAGTAATTTCTCCAGCTAAAAGTGCATCTTTTATTACATCAAAAAGACTACGACGATCATTGATTCGAGATTCTGGGTAATACAATGGATGATTGAACTTCTCGCGAAGATCAAGAGTACGCCAAACTCGTTTCGACCACATTACATCCGCCTCACGCAGATAAGTGTAAGGAATTGGTTTTCTTGTTCGTGTATTTTCGCGAAGAAAAACTTGGTCAGGAAAAACCGGATCCAGGACCTGAGCTTTGACAGTGTCAAACGCTAGGAAAGCTAAAATTGCAACCAGTACAAACTTGTTCGTTTTCATTGGACGTCCCTCCTTGGGAATTTAGTTTATCTCACTTTGATGCTTACGCCCGGAATTTTCCGAAGCGTTCCATCAGGACCTTTTACTGTTACCTGTTCAAACAATACTCTATTTCCTGGTTTAGCGCCAGCCAATACTTGTTTCATATCTGGTGTAAATGCCGGACCCACCGCTTTTTTCTCAACGAATACACCGTTAACACCCATTGACATTACGAATGATACAACTGTGAATTTTAAATCGAAATCGAAGTTATCCATTTTTGCAAAAACCCCACTTGTAGCCTGCAATTCTGCCTTAGACATAATTCCATCTGCCTTAATGCTACCTACATAAGCTACTGGATCAGGTACACGTTTAACACGGAACTTGAAAGATCCCATTGATTTATTTACGCCATTCAATTTTGCTCCTACGTTTAATGTAGCTTCTGTTCCACTTGCAACAGTTACAATATAAGAACCAGCTTTGCCACTTGATCTCATTTGACCACCACTAAGTGAAGGTGAAAGATCACTTGGAGCAACACCTGCTGCAGAAATTGAAATTGGATTATCAACACCAATATAGAACACGTTCATTTTCTCAAGGAATACCGCAGCCGACGGAGCCGCTACCATATACTCTTGTTTGAAAGGATAAGTATCAAATGTTCCATCTGGTTTTTTTACGCGAATAAGTCCAGCCCATTTTTGAAGACCAACACCGCCAGCAACAACATCATATTTTCCCATTCCTGCTTCAACTTTTACAGATGTAGAGTCAATAGGAGTTCCTGGTTTTACAGCATATGGTTTTACGCTATCATGTTCACAAAGCCAAATACTTGGGTTTTGCGTTGAATTAAAAGCAGCTACGAAAACGTCTGCAGTATAATGGTCACCAGTGAAAACATAACTAGTAGGCGCCACGACTTTAGCTGTTAGCTTATCAAACTTAAAGTCATTCGCATTTACAGAATTAAACAATTCATTAACAGCATCTCCTTCGGCATTCTTTACATCATTAATAATTCTGTCCATTTGTGCAATTGCCGCCACAATAGGTGCATGGTAAAAATTATACCTCTCCCATGTAATCATTTCTTTTTCTTCACCGGAGTAAACTTTTTCTGTTGGAACAGAAGGTTTGATTCGGGTTGAAAAATCTTTTTGTGATTTTTCTGGTAATAGTTTTGTCAAATCATCATAATATTTGATCAAAGCTGCTTTCAAAGGTTTTGCTTCACCAGTAACATTAGCGGGGTCACTTCCAATCATGAAGTGGGTTGGATTATCATAATCATCTGGTTTTTCTAACAAGGTGAGACGTAATGTGTCTCCCACTTTTGATTTTTCATCAAAACCTGCAGAAAGATTAACTATTTTACCACGAAGACTAGTGATATACGCACAAAGGTCAGCGGAGAGTTTTTTAGCTTTCATCGCATTTGCGTATGGGATGGCCGCCTTTTTCTCATCATTTTGCTTTGCTTTCTCAAATGCCGTATAGGTCATTTGATTTTTATTGTCAAAATTAGAGTTCGTATTTTTCAATCCATTATCAATAGTGATAAAGGCATTGATAATTTCTTTCGAAATATTGAGCGCGAGAAGAGCAGTCAGTACGAGGTACATCATACCGATCATCTTCTGGCGGGGAGTCTGTTTACCACCTGACATTTTCTAAAATCTCCTTCTTTTAAAGTTAATATTCAAATACTACTTCACTTGTGGTTTATTTACGCACGTTCATTGCGGTCAGCATATTGCCATAAACCGTATTGAGCGCTTCAAGATTGGTTGCAAGACTGCTAATTTCCGTACGGTATCTGCGTGTATCGTCCATTGAATCGTTAAGATTCGTAAGAACTGTATTGATTCCTTCGTAAAGTGAATTAGTTGCTTTAAGATGCTCGTTTGAACCTTGAAGTTGCAATTCATATGCTGCATTAAGTGCAGAAAGATTCTTGGAAACTTTTCCAAGTTGCTCGCTATAATTTGCAGAATCTTCATTGGCAGTAGCAAATACTTCAAGAGTTTTTGATGCACGAGTGTACGCTCCTGCAAGTTGATCAACTGAAGAACTTACGCTATCATTTGCACGCTGATAAGCCTGAGAAAGCTGATCAACATTTGTTGTTGCTTTTGTTATGTTATCAGTGAAATCTTTTGATGCAACACTAGCATCAGCAATATCTCCCATTTTAGTAACACTTTCGGAAAGACCGCGCATTCCAGCTCCCAAACTCTCGAGAAGTTCCGGTCCAATTTTGGCTTCCTCAAGCATTTTGTCTAATTGCTGTGTGAGTGATGTTTCTTCACCTTTCTCCTCAAGCTGCTCTTTACGTTTTTCCTCTTCAGTCATTCCTGCTAATTCAGGATAGACCAGTGTCCAGTCAATTTCCTCATGAATAGGTTCAAATGCGGAGAAAAAGAAAATAACAGCCTCGGTTCCAAGACCAATAGTCAACATATAACTGGCACCTGGCCAATGCTGAATCTTGAAAAGAGCTCCAATAATTACTACTGCCGCTCCGAAGCCATAAAGTTTAGCCATGAAGAGTTTCCACTTCTTACTCTCGAAGACACTATTCTTATCACTCATTGTTGTGCTTGTTTGTGTTGGTTAAGTACTCGGGTTAGTTAATCGTTGATAGGGGAATTTAAATCTATAAATCGTCGTCTTTCGAACGGCCAAGGAATGTCATGGCACAACGGAAACCAACGTAACATTTTGCTGTATCTTGATACTCGTAAGACTTAGTACTTGTTTGAAGATAGAAACCTACATCCTTCCAAGAACCACCACGTATTACTTTACGACAAAGTACGGGAGCAGTTTTTTCATCTTGGACAGTTGTTTCATACTGATAATCAGGGTTTAAATCATGCATGAAATCATACGCAGACTCATCAAATGCACAGGAAGTCCATTCTGCAGCGTTTCCTGCCATGCAATAGAAACCCCAATCATTTGGATTGTAAGACATGATTTTTACAGTGTGGAAACCTCCATCATCAATATACGATCCGCGCATAGGCTTAAAGTTTCCGAGGAAACATCCACGAGCATTACGAATGTAAGGACCACCCCAAGGGTATGCACTCAATTGTAGACCGCCTCTTGCAGCATATTCCCACTCTGACTCAGTTGGCAGTCGGAAATCTTGAACAGCAACCTCACTATTAGCCTCAAGGAAGTTGTTCAATAATTGAGTACGCCAAATGCAGAAGGCACGAGCTTGCTTCCAAGTTACACCCACAACCGGATAGTCATCATAACATGGATGCCAGAAATACATATTAGTCATCGGCTCGTTAAATGCATACGAGAAATCATGCACCCAAGCAAGTGTATCAGGATAAACGTTAATAACATCCTTCACAATAAAAACGCTTCGGTCAACTCCATTGGCGGTAACTCGTCGTGAACTAACATCATAATTACCTTGATCACGAGTAGGCATTACTCTACCATTTTCGGACGGATTAGGTGTCGTCTTAGGAATATAACGGTTTGTCTTTTGAGCAGCTGTTCGCAAATCAATACGGTAATATTCATAAATCAACTTACGTGTATCAATTTCTTTGCGATGCCAGAAACGTTCTTCAGCTGGAAGATACATGTCGTTTAACGCTGCTTTATAGTCAGGATCAGTTGCATCCCAACGAACTTTCTCTTCCCAATTTAATGGCAAATAAGGATCCTGTGGCATATCATCTCCAACATAGACAGGACCATTGTCCTCATATCCATGCCATTCTTCTTCAGGAATGAGATAATCATCTTCAAATCCATTAGTAGCCAATAGACGACGGGCCAGTGAGTCACGTACATAGTATACGAACTGACGATATTCATTATTGGAAATTTCTGTTTGGTCCAGATAAAAAGCTTGCACTGACACCGTTTTTGACTTGGTGGTATGTGCATAAGGAATATCCTCATCACTTGGTCCCATGTTGTAACTGCCCATTCCGCAATACAACATTCCGAACGGATCCAATGGATACCATGCGGGGCGATTTTGAACGCCCATCAATTGCCCATTCTCTGTTTCACAGGAATTTAGCAATAAGATGGCAATAACGCCCACAAACAATAATCGTTTCATTTGTGCCTCCTTTAATTTCCCTTTAGTGTACTATTTTCTGGTGTTGGTATTACTAAAACGCAGGCAATGTTTCCAAAATTGCCCTCTTGGTAGAAAATCATCGTACATAATTAGTACAATGATCTAACTAACAATGAATACGTTCTTACGCTATTTTATTGGTTAAGGTTTCGTTACCTTTCTTTTCGCTACAGCTCAATCGAAAATACGAACATCGCCATGACCTTGACGGTGAACAGGAATAACGATTGGAATACAATAATTCAGCAACAATTCAAATGTACCGCTATTGTAATTCTTTAAGTTTGAAGTTGTGTAATCGTAGGCAAATCCAACTTTCAATCCACCACCAGGCATTTCATTTGAAGTTGCTTTGGCCTGAGGAAGCATAAAACCGATCATAGGACAAATAGCATCCTGGAAACGATAAGAAGCTCCAAACCAGAAGCGCTGGTTATAAAGTGCTGTAACATTAAGATCAAATGAAGTGATTGTTGCATCCGATTTCACGAGGAAAGAAGGACGAAGTTCCCACGCTCCACCGTTGATATTCCAATTGTAACCACCCGTTACAAAATAGTGACGAGCTATTTGGTAAGTAAGGCTAAATGTCTGTGGGGTTGGATTTGGTAGAACAATCATGGATGAAGACTGTCCACTTAATGAACTAGCAGGCAAATGGGTTGAGGAAATTCCAAACCAAAGATTTTGACGTTGGTACCAAAGACCAAATCCCATATCAAAAACTGTTTTTTTCAATTGAGGGGGAATAGATTGGTCATTCTGCCAATTTGAAGTTGCAAGCCAAGCTTGTGTACCAGTTGGTCCAAGTCGTTTGCTGAATGCACCGAACTCAAGACCGATTCCCAAAATGCCACCACCCAAAGGCTGATGGTATGAATAATTCAGGCGATAACCCATGTTATTCTCGAATCCGAGTTGATCATACATTATATTGATTCCAACTCCACCACGAATTTTTGGAAGAAAACAATCAGCAGAAAACACGCCGCTTTTCGGTGCTCCATCAAATCCAGCCCACTGTTGTCGTGCGATGGCTGTAAAACAGAGCGCTTGACGCATTCCAGAGTAACCCGGATTCATGAAAAGCTTGTTGTACATGTACTGGGAAAACTGCGGATCCTGTTGTGAAAAGGCAGCTGTGCTTCCTAGCGCAAAGGCAATGATAGTAAGGGTTTTCTTCATTTTTCTCATGTGTTTTGCCACAAATTAAATTGTGCACTTTCAGTACACAGGTCGCTAAGATAGGTATTCATTTTATTTAAACAAATCTTTTTTAACCATCGCCTGTTCACGAAGACTCATTTTAACAAATTGGACTTTTTAGGGCAATTTTATTTTTTTGCATTTGTAGCCGAACTTTAGAGAAAAATCCTTGTGTCACGTCCCCAACCAGTAAGCCATTCTAATGGCATGCAATAGTTTATGAAAACTTCAATGGTTCCGTTATTGTAATTCTTTAGTTGTGAAGTGGAGTAGTCATACGCGAAACCAACTTTCAGTCCGAGGTCAGGATTTGCTTTGGAGCTTGGAATCAGAAATCCTGCCATTGGACAAATAGCATCTTTATAGCGGTAGGAAGCACCAAACCAGAAACGTTTTTTGTAAATGATCGTGGTATTCAAATCCAAGGAAGTAATAATTCCGTCTGTCTTTATAAGAAAAGACGGTTTTACTTCCCAAGTATTGGGTTGAAAAAGATTTGCTCCGCCAGTAATAAAATAATGCCGCGCCATTTGAAAAACAAGATTATGATTCTCATTTCCTATTTGTTGGTTGCCATCGTCAATCAATTTTCCATTTAGATGCGAGGTGGAAATGCCAAACCACAATTTTGGATTCTGGTACCAAATTCCCAAACCCAAATCCAAAACCGTTTTTTTTATCTGAGGAGGAATCGTTGCATCCGCTTGCCAATTTGTTGTGGCGAGCCATTGTTGATTTCCTGATGGTCCCAATCGTTTACTGAAACTTCCAATATCCATTCCTATTCCAATTTGGGATTCATGTTTCAATTCAAAATGTTTCGAATAGATTCCATGAAAACTCAAATTGTTTTCAAAACCCAACTTATCGTACATCAAATTGAATCCGACACCTCCACTGTTTTTGGGCAGAACAAAATCTGTAGACAAAACTCCGCTGTTTGGTGACCCATCAAATCCGTTCCACTGATTTCGTCCAATCAAACTCATGCAAAGTGCATTCCGCATTCCTGCATAAGCCGGATTCATGAAAAGTTTATTGTTCATGTATTGCGAAAATTGCGGATCCTGCTGTGCAAATGCCATCGTGCTCCTGAGCGCAAGGGCAAGAAGTGTAATTATTTTTTTCATGTGTATCGTTTTGGTGAAATGAAAAGCGGCGACTTTATTCTATAACCAAACCCTTGAAAAAAGATACATCTGATTTGAGATTCGAAAATTTGATTATTCGAAAATTGTTGATTTAGCCTTGACTATTTTTTTACTGCTCCCAACAATACTGTTGGGACCGCTTTTTTCTATTTGTGCGTGCCCCAACAGAAATGTTGCGTCGGGCTTTACGCTGCAATCCCTCACGCAGAAAAAGATTGCGATTTATTGATTGCCGATTTTCAATTGGATTTTTTAATTGGAAATTGGAAGTCACCAAATTGGAAATGCGCGAAAGAGTGTGCGCGAGAATTTTATCAAGAAAGTTTTTGGAAAGTCTGCAGCCAGCGATCGGGCATTTCTTCTTTGCAGGCTTCTTCGTAATCGTTGTACGAACAAGGCACGAGTGCATGACGCTCAAAACGCAATTTCTGATTGGGAGGATAAGGAACTTCCATCCACCAACGATCGCTTCTTGCCGATTTGTAAAAAACGATTTCGTGTTTGTGATCTTTGAGAAAAACACGGAAGCGCGTATAATCGGTGATGTCAGAGAATGGAAAATCCTTTTTGCGATTGTAATATCCATCAGCGAAACACCAAATCATTTGAGCGACCAAATGTGAAGTGAGTTGTTTTCGATCGAAAGCAGGATTCAATTCATAAATTCCGATGGAAGTGCACTTATCAGAAATTCCTGCATACCGCGCGAGTTGACATGCTTCATCACCAAAAAAACCATTGGGCGATGCATTTCCATTTCCTGGCGCTTCACTCTGTCGAACGGCACCCAAATCAAAACTCACCAAATCTGCATTGCGGATAATCGGTTCTACCTCTTCCATTTTCGCACGCGCTTGACCGAGACGGTGAATATCGAAATTCAATTTCTGCATTAATTCCAAACCACTTTGTTCAACGAAATAAGTTTGGTAACCGATATTGGAAAAATTAAAAAGGAAATTAGGTTGTTGTAAAATTATTTTGCTGAGGAAAGAACGAGAATTCAATTCTTCTCCCGCAGCACCCAAATCAAATTGTGAATCGATGGAAACTACGTTTACGGTTTGTTCCATTTTTTCATACCCAAGATATTGCGCATAGGTGAGATCTTGTCCGCCACCAATGATAATTGGGACAATATTTTTTTTCAGCATTGCACCAATCACAGTTTTCAAAGCATAATCTGTGTCTTCGGGTGTGTGGCCTGCGCGAATGTCACCGAGATCGGCCATTTTCAATTGCCAATCGCCTTGGAAAAGTTTGTAGAGATTTTCGCGCACTTCATCAGGAGCGAGTGCTGCGCCATTGTTATTTATGCAACGGCGATCTTCATTTACGCCAATGAGAACAAGTTGAACGCCATTAAGATCGGGCCAGCCTGTTACAGGATTATTGGTGCGAAGCAATTGGCCAAATTGTGTTCCAAGAAAAATTTTTCCTGAAGAAATTCTTTCGGTGTTTACCGGTTCGAAAAATTCGCTGAAGTCTAGGGATTGGCTCATTTCTGATTTTCGTGTTTAGCAAATATCGGAAAATGGTGGGTGGTGATTGGTTGCAGGTGATTGGGGTTTTGAGCAGAGGAATGTTGGTAACGTTGGATTTATGTAAAAATTGAGATTCACTAACAATTTTTTAGCGCTGAGGCGCGGGAGATTTTATTAGAAATAAAGATTCCCTAAAACAGCCCTGATAGAAGTAGAAAGCCCGGATCCCAACATTTCTGTTGGGAGAGGACTTGGAACGGATAGCAGGTGAAGCGTTGCTTTGAAACTGCAATTTCAGTGCTCCTAAAAAAACATTTATCGCAGCTTCAAATGATTTCGCAGATGATTCTGAATATAGAATTATTTTTTCTTGGCTGCTTTTTTCTTGGACCCTCTTTTCACAACTCGCGCTGTTGTTTTTGCAGGTTTTTTTATCGCTACTTTTTTAACAGGACCTTCTTTTTTTGCTGCAGGCATTTTATTTATTGCAGGAACTTTTTTCACGGCAACTTTTTTTCCTTTCGGAGCTTTCTTCGCTTCGAGGGCGGCTTTTTTTGCAAGCAATGCGCGTTTATAAGGCGGCATATTTTTTTCCTGCTCTTCTGCTAGTGCTAAACATTCTGCAAGAGAAAGTGAAGCAGGTTCGCGGTCTTTTGGAATTTTATAATTGCTTTTTCCAATACAGAAATACGGGCCCCAACGTCCATTCAAAATACGAATATCATCGCGGCCTTCATTTCGGAAAGCTTTGATTTCCTTTTCAGCGTCGGATTTTCTTTTCGCCAAAATAATTTCGATGGCGCGTTCCTTGGAAAGTTCCAATGGATCATCGTCTTTGGGAATGGAGAAAAATAAATTGTTGTGTTGAATGTAAGGACCGAAACGACCGATGGCAATTTTCATGTCTTTGTCTTCGAATTGGCCGGCGATGCGTGGCAGTTTGAAAAGTTCCAATGCATCCTCAAGCGTAATTCCTTCGAGGCGCTGATCTTTTTTTAGACTTGCGAATTTTTTTTCCACTTCATCCGCTTCACCGATTTGAACGAGCGGACCGAATCTTCCAATACGAGCGTAAATATTTTTTCCAGATTTCGGATCAACACCAAGCAAACGTTCGCCACTTGCGCGTTCCGATTTTTCTTCTGTGGTTTCAACTGTTTTGTGGAAAGGGCGATAAAAAGATTCCAACATTTTTTGCCACTGCACATTTCCTTCTGCAATTTCATCAAATTCCAATTCCACTTTTGCGGTGAAATTATAATCCATGATAATTGGGAAATGTTGATTCAAAAAATCCGTTACAACCATTCCGATATCGGTTGGAAATAATTTTGATTTTTCCGCACCGGTATTTTCCTGTTTAATCTCTTCTGAAATATTTTTATTTCGTAAAGTCAGTACATCATATTTTCGTGGTGTTCCTTCACGATCTTCCTTCACCACATAACCACGATCTTGAACAGTTGAAATTGTTGGAGCGTAAGTGGAAGGTCGGCCTATTCCGAGTTCTTCCAATTTTTTCACCAGACTCGCTTCTGTAAATCGTGCGGGATGATGAGAAAAACGTTGTGTGGCAGTGATATTATTTACTTCAAGATTTTGCCCCATTTTGAGTGGCGGCAACATTCCCTCTTTGGTTTCGTCATTCTCATCCTCTTCATCGTCATCAGAAGATTCCAAATACACTTTTAAAAATCCATCGAACTTGATGACTTCACCTTGTGCAACAAAATTTTCTGAAGTGGTAGAAACAGAAATGATCGCAGTTGTTTTTTCCAATTCGGCATCGGCCATTTGGGAAGCGATGGTGCGTTTCCAAATCAATTCATACAAACGCGCTTCATCACGTTCAGCATCAACAGAAGAATGCTCGAGGTAAGTTGGACGAATTGCTTCGTGGGCTTCCTGTGCACCTTTGCTTTTGTTTTTGAATGTGCGGATGTTGATGTATTTCTCGCCGTAATTTTTTCCGATGGTAGTTCTTGCCTGATCCAATGCTGTTTCAGAAAGATTCACGGAATCCGTTCTCATGTAGGTGATTTTTCCACTCTCGTACAAGCGTTGCGCAACGGACATTGTACGTTTAACGGAGAAACCCAATTTGCGTGAAGCTTCCTGTTGTAAAGTTGAAGTTGTAAATGGAGCAGATGGTGTTTTTTTCGCAGGCTTTGTTTCCAATGAGGAAATCGTGAAGGTTGCGGCTTTGCATTTTTCTAAAAATGCACGAGCTTCTTCAATTGTTTTGAAATTATTTTTTAATTCTGCCTTGAAATTATTTCCATTGGAATTAAAAAGTGCAGATACTTTATAAGAAGAAACCGACTTGAAATTTGTGATTTCACGTTCACGTTCCACAATCAATCTTACTGCAACACTTTGAACACGCCCTGCAGAAAGTGATGGTTTGATTTTTTTCCAAAGAATCGGTGATAATTCAAAACCAACAAGACGATCTAAAATACGACGAGCCTGTTGTGCATCCACCAAATGTTTGTCGATGGTGCGTGGCGATTCAATTGCTTTTAGAATTGCACCTTTTGTAATTTCATGAAAAACAATTCGCTTGGTTTTTTTTACATCGAGATTCAATGCTTCAGCCAAGTGCCAAGAAATGGCTTCTCCTTCACGGTCCTCATCAGTCGCTAACCATACAACAGCATCTTTCGCTAATTTTTTTAATTCAGAAACCACCTTTTCCTTATCAGGGGAAATCTCATATTTCGGTTGAAACTTATTATCGGTATCAACGGCCATTCCCTTTTTTACAAGGTCGCGCACGTGTCCGAAACTTGATTTTACCAAAAAATCTTTCCCAAGAAATCCTTCAATTGTCTTCGCTTTCGCTGGAGACTCAACTATCACAAGGTTTTTCGCCATTTGTTGTTCGTTATTAAAAGTTCAACTGCACACTACATATATGTATCTCTAAATCGTCTAATTCCAAAATTCTTTAGCCTCGAAAAAATTGCAGAATAATTGGATCGATGGGGCGCAAAGAAAAACATTCCTTTACCACAATTCCAAATCCAGTCCATGATCGAAGCCAAGACCCAGGCCTTTTTTAAAGCCCTGTTTATATAGTATGAAAAGGCTAAAAAAGGAGTGTCAAAAAATATTTTTTTAAGGTCTTGTTAAAAAACGTGACATTTTGGCAGATGATTTGATTTTTGATACCTTTGCTTTCCTTTTTAAGAGAAGGATTTTGAAAATGGAAGAAATAGGAAAAGTCATTGATGAAAATCGCCAAGGAGAAGCCTTGATGATGGATGGAAAAGCGGAGGGAAAACGTAAGCTTTATCTTGAAAGTTATGGTTGCGCAATGAATTTCGCGGATAGTGAGATTGTGGCTTCCATTTTACACAACGGAGGTTTTGCAACGACCAAGGATTTTAATGAGGCGGATGTGATTTTTGTAAACACTTGCTCGATTCGTGATAATGCGGAGCAACGCGTTCGTCAACGTTTGACGGATTTCAAAAAAGCGAAAAAGAAAAATCCTGAATTGGTCATTGGTGTTCTGGGTTGTATGGCAGAACGTTTGAAAGAGAAATTTCTGGAAGAGGAAAAGTTGGTTGATCTTGTTGTTGGTCCAGATGCATATCGCGACATTCCGAATTTACTTGCCAAAGTTGAAAGCGGACAAAAAGCGGTGAATGTTATTTTGTCGAAAGAGGAAACGTACGCGGATATTTCTCCAGTGAGAATTGACAGCAATGGTGTAACGGCATTCGTCAGCATTATGCGTGGATGTGATAACATGTGTTCGTTTTGTGTGGTGCCTTTCACTCGTGGACGTGAACGTTCGCGCAATCCGGAAAGCATTATTGCCGAAGTAAAAGATCTATTTGAAAGAGGATATCGTGAAGTGACATTGCTTGGACAGAATGTAGATTCTTACATCTGGGCAGGAGGAGGATTGAAAAAAGACATCTCGACTACGTTCGATGCGGACGTCAGTAAAAATATTCCTACCACCAATTTTGCTCAATTGTTGGAAATGGTTGCGCAGATAAATCCTGATTTGCGTGTTCGTTACAGCACATCCAATCCAAAAGATATGACGGATGATGTTTTGTATGTGATGGCGAAATACGAAAACATTTGCAAGAACATTCATCTTCCAGTACAGAGTGGAAGTTCCAGAATTCTAGAATTGATGAATCGTGGTTACACACGTGAATGGTACATGGAAAGAATTCTTGCGATCAGAAAAATTCTTCCAGACTGCGGAATTTCCGCTGATATCATTTCCGGATTTTGTACGGAGACGGAGGAAGATCATCAGGAAACATTGTCGTTGATGAAATGGGCGCAATATGATTTCTCCTTTATGTTTTTTTATTCCGAACGTCCAAACACTGCTGCGGAACGGAAATTGGAGGATGATATTCCTGAAGAAATCAAGAAACGTCGTTTGGCTGAAGTGATTGAATTGCAGAAAAATTTATCAGAGAAAAAAACATTGACGCATTTAAATAAAACACATCGTGTGTTGATTGAACGTACTTCGAAGCGTGATCCAAATAAATGGGCTGGAAGAAATTCGCAGAATATAGTTGTGGTTTTTCCGAAGGGGAATTATAAGATCGGGGAATATGCAGATGTTTTTGTGGATACTTGTACGGCGACTACTTTGATTGGGAAAGTGAATTAAAAAAACACGGTGACACGGAGAATTTTTAGACTTTAAAAATGACAATTCAAGAAATAAAATTACGCTTCGGAATCATCGGTACAACGCCACAACTTGATCGTGCGATTGACATTGCGGTGCAGGTTGCACCTACTGATCTTTCTGTTCTCATCACTGGTGAAAGCGGAACGGGAAAGGAATCTTTTCCGCAAATCATTCATCAACTCAGTGCGCGCAAACATGGTCCGTACATTGCGGTAAATTGTGGTGCGATTCCAGAAGGAACAATTGATTCGGAATTGTTTGGTCATGAAAAAGGGTCTTTTACAGGAGCGAATGAAGCGCGCAAGGGATATTTTGAAGTGGCCGACGGAGGAACAATTTTTCTAGATGAAGTGGCTGAAATGCCATTGGCAACTCAAGCAAGATTATTACGTGTTTTGGAATCGGGAGAATTCATTCGTGTGGGTTCTTCGAAAGTTCAGAAAACAAATGTGCGTGTTGTTGCTGCAACCAATGTGAATCCTTTGGAAGCAATTTCTCGCGGGAAATTTCGTGAAGATTTATATTACCGTTTGAATACAGTTCCAATTGTACTTCCACCATTGCGCGATCGTCGTCAGGATATTCATATGTTGTTCCGAAAATTTGCAGCAGATTTTGCAGCGAAATACAGAATGCCTGTGATTAAACTTTTGCCAGAGGCAGAACACATGTTGACGAGTTATTATTGGCACGGAAATATTCGTCAGTTGAAAAATGTGACGGAACAACTTTCCATTATTGAAAAAAGTCGCGAGATTGATATTGCAACCTTGAGTAAATATTTACCGGATTTCAAAACATCTGCTTCAAATATGCCAGTGCTTGCAAGAGGAGAAGCTGGTGCGAGTGATCCGCGGGAGCGTGAATTTTTATTTCAGCTTTTGCAACAAATGCGTCAGGAGTTAAATGATCTGAAAGGATTGACCATGCAAATGATTCAAGCCGGAGGACGCATTACTCCCGAAATTTTATCGCAAAATGCACCCGTCATACAAAAACATTTTTCTGATGTAAAGTCACAAACTTCTTCCAATGGGGAATCAGTTGTAATCCATAGTCCAAATTGGAAAGATTCCAACGAAGAAATCCAAACACACGAAGAAGTTGTGGAAGATTCCTTATCGTTGCAGGATAAAGAAATTGAATTGATCACAAAAGCATTGGAAAAACATCGAGGAAAGCGCAAGAATGCCGCGAAGGAACTCGGAATTTCGGAACGAACTTTGTACAGAAAAATCAACGAATACAATATTGCTGGATGAAGATTCTGAAATTCATAATTGCACCGGCCCTTCTTTTGCTATTGCTTCAAAGCAGTGGTTGTCCGCATTATAATTTTACTGGTGGAAGAGCTGATCTTACGGATACAGTCACGGTTTCTGTGATGACGTTTACGAATTCAGCTCCATTGACAAAAACAACATTTCCGCAAACATTTTCAGAAGCTATGCGTGATGGAATCCAACATCAGACAAGATGTAAAATGGTTCCGAAAAATGGAGACTTGAATTTTGAAGGTAGCGTTACCGGTTATACAGTCACACCAATTGCCGTACAAGGTGGTGGAAATAATACGACTGCGTTGAACAGATTGACCGTTACCGTAAATGTCATTTACACTGATAATGTTAATGAAAAATACAGTTTCGAAAGTACATTCACTCGTTATGCCGATTTTCCAAGTTCACAGAATCTTTCTGCTGTGGAAGATCAATTATTAAAAGACATTTCTGATCAATTGGTTCAGGATATTTTGAATCGATCCATCAACGCCTGGTAAATGAAAGCACAACAATTAATCGGTTGGATGAAAGATCCGGGTACGCTCGGTAAAGAAGCTTCTGCGCAATTGGATTTGCTTACGCAGACGTTTCCTTATTTTCAAACAGCTCATTTATTATATATCAAAAGTCTGCACAATGAAAATAGTTTTCTTTACAACAATCAGTTGAAAGTTGCTGCGGCATATACCACGAATAGAAAAGTGCTTTACGAACTTATTACCAAGAAAGGGACGAGGGACAAGGGACAGGGGACAAGTGAAGTTTTCGAGGAAAAAAATGTTTTGGCAACAGAAGAAATTGTGGTTGCGCAAGAAATTATCAATAACAAAATTGAACAGACTGAAGAAATAATTCAACCTGAATTTCCGAAGAAACGATTTGGCAAGGACGAAGATGAATGGGAATCAGGAATGATTCGTCAATTGCAATTGCTGCATCATTGGAAAACTTCGCCTCAAGAAATTCTAGATAAGAGACTTGAAGAAATTAAAGCTGAGAAAGAAAAATTACAGCAATTTGAAAAATCTGAAAAAGTAGAATCACCAAGTGCTGCTGATGAAATCAACACCTTACTTTATGTATTGGTTGAGCCAGGTGCTTCAGAGGATATTTCAGATGGGGATGAGATAATTTCAACTGAGCAAGAAATTGTTGCAACAGAACAGGATGAAAACTGGGATGTTAAAGTTCTTGAACTGGAATCTGAGGAAACAGCCTCATTCAAAAATGAAAACCTTCAGATCCCTCAAGATTCCCTTTCCCAGGAAATAATACGCGAGGCAATCAGTTCATCCATTGAATTAGAAGTGGATGATTCTTTGCCAAGTTTGGAGGAGTTGGGGCATAAAAAAGTGGTGGCAGATCGCAATCCTGAACCGGTCAAAATTGTTGAAGAAATTGTTGAAGAAAAGCCAAGTTCTGAATTGACATTTGAGGCTTGGGTGAAGCAACTTAATAAAGCAACTCTAGCTGAAGAAAGGCCTGAAAAACAAGCTATTGGAAGCAATCTGTTGGATAAGTTCATTCAAGACCAACCTAGAATCCAACAGAACAAAACAAGTTTCTTCAACCCTGTAAACATGGCCAAGAAAAGTGTTCAGGATAATGATGAATTTATCACAGAAACATTGGCAAAAATCTATATCAAACAGGGCAATATTTCAAAGGGAATTCGAGCTTATCAAAAGCTTTCTTTGAAGTTTCCAGAAAAAAGCAGTTACTTTGCAGCCCTCATAGAGGAATTGAAGCGTACTCCAAAATAAAAAATTTACAAAATGTCAGCAGTAATATCCGTACTTATCCTTCTTACTTGTATCATTCTTATCATTGCGGTTCTAATTCAGAATCCAAAAGGTGGTGGACTTGCAACAGGTTTTACAACCGGCTCTCAGGTAATGGGCGTTCGTCGTACAGCAGATTTTCTTGAAAAAGCAACGTGGACATTAGCCGTTCTGCTGTTTGTTTTCAGTGTGGCAACAACAAGTCCTGCGGGAAGAAGCAAAGGAGCTGCAAGTCCTTCTGAAACTTCAACAACAAAAGATAAAGCAAGTGAATTTGACAAGAAGGCACCGGCGCCAGGAACCAATAATGCAAATCCAGGTGGCGGTTCAATGCAACCTCCAACTGCAGTTCCTGTTCCAAAAAAACCATAAACCTATTTGATAATAGACAAGAATGTCAGGAAGTTTACTCCTGACATTTTTTATTTCGGAAGACTTGTCAGCGAAAGCGGAAAGTTTGGCAAAATGAACCTCAATATCATAAAGGGCATATTTTTCGCTTAACCTGTTCCGCTATCAAAAATGTTTTTTTAGCAGAATCTTATAAAAACAAAATGTCAAACAAATCAATAAAAACAAAAATGGCGAATCCGAAGATTAAACCTTTGGCAGACCGAGTGGTCGTCGAAGCAGCGCCTGCAGAAACAAAAACTGCTGGTGGTCTTATTATTCCTGATACAGCAAAAGAAAAACCACAACGTGGGAAAGTAGTTGCTGTTGGAAATGGGAAAGTTGATGAACCGATGACAGTAAAAGTTGGTGATACCATCCTTTACGGAAAATATTCTGGTACAGAAGTTCAGATTGACGGAAAAGAATTTCTCATCATGCGCGAGTCAGATATTTTCGCGGTGATTTAATTCAAAAATAATTTTCATTATATAAACTATAAAAAATGGCTAAGAATATTTCCTTTGATCTCGAAGCACGCGACGCTCTCAAACGTGGTGTTGATGCTTTGGCAAATGCAGTTAAAGTAACACTCGGTCCGAAAGGACGGAATGTTGTTATTGATAAAAAATTCGGTTCCCCAATTATTACAAAAGACGGTGTAACTGTTGCGAAAGAAATTGAATTGAGAGACCCCGTTGAAAACATGGGCGCACAAATGGTAAAAGAAGTTGCTTCGAAAACTGCAGATGTTGCAGGAGATGGAACAACAACCGCAACCGTACTTGCTCAAGCAATTGTTACAGCTGGTTTGAAAAATGTTGCTGCTGGTGCGAATCCGATGGATTTGAAACGTGGTATTGACAAAGCTGTAAAACAAGTGGTGGAGAATTTGAAAAAAATGTCGAAAAAAGTTGGCGATGACAATGAGAAAATTGAGCAAGTCGCAACTATTTCTGCAAACAACGATAGCACTATTGGAAAGCTGATTGCGCAAGCAATGGCGAAAGTGAAAAAAGAAGGTGTTATCACTGTTGAAGAAGCAAAAGGAACTGAAACAACTGTTGAAGTTGTAGAAGGAATGCAATTCGATCGTGGATACATTTCTCCTTACTTCGTAACAGATGCAGATAAAATGCAAACTGTTCTTGAGAATCCATTGATTCTTATTTACGATAAAAAAATCTCGAACATGAAAGAGCTTCTTCCAATTCTGGAAAAGGCTGTTCAGTCGGGAAAACCAGTTTTGATTATTGCTGAAGATGTGGATAGCGAAGCACTTGCAACACTTGTTGTAAATAAAATTCGCGGATCACTTCGTATTTGTGCAGTGAAAGCTCCTGGATTTGGCGATCGCAGAAAAGCAATGTTGGAAGATATTGCAGTGCTTACAGGTGGTCAGTTGATCAGCGAAGAGCGTGGTTACAAATTGGAAACTGCAGAATTGAATTTCCTTGGAACAGCAGAAAAAATCACCATTGATAAAGACAATACAACTATTGTTGGTGGAGCTGGAAAGAAAAACGATATCGTTGCGCGCGTGAATCAAATCAAAGCGCAAATTGAATCTACAACTTCTGATTACGATAAAGAAAAATTACAAGAGCGTCTTGCGAAACTCGCTGGTGGTGTAGCTGTACTTTATATTGGTGCTGCAACAGAAACCGAAATGAAAGAGAAAAAAGATCGCGTTGACGATGCATTGCATGCAACTCGCGCTGCTGTGGAAGAAGGAATTGTACCTGGTGGTGGTGTTGCTTACATCCGCAGTCAAGATTCTCTTGACAAAATGAAAGGCGATAATGATGATGAAACAACTGGAATGCAAATTGTGAGACGTGCACTTGAAGAGCCGCTTCGTCAGATTTGTGCAAATGCAGGTGTTGAAGGATCAATCGTTGTTCAAAAAGTTCGTGATGGAAAAGGCGATTACGGATTCAATGCACGCACAGATGAATACGAGAAATTGTATGATGCTGGCGTAATTGATCCAACGAAAGTTACTCGTGTTGCACTTGAAAATGCAGCTTCCATTGCAGGAATGTTGTTGACAACAGAATGTGTTCTTTCAGAAATAAAAGAAGACAAACCAATGTCGATGCCAGGTGGTGGCGGCATGGAAGGGATGATGTAGGCTTCGATACATCCCAACAGTTCTGTTGGGACACTCAGCCGACAAGTTTGAAATTCAAAACTTAAAATTGCCTGTCTTGAAAGAGATGGGCAATTTTTTTATTTATCAGTAATCGTTTTTTTGCGTGAGGGATTGAGGGAATGTTGGAGCTCTTTTTTTGTCTCGACTTTTCAGACGGGACAAAAAAAAGCGACTCCCGAAAGCCCGACCCACCCACCCCCAACAATTCTGTTGGGGGTGGGTGGGACACGCCCAATTATATTGTTGAATTCTGATACTGCCAACTCTTTATTATCTTTATGAGATGAGCCGTTCAAGATTCGTGATGATCTCGGATTTCAATACTGCTTCCAAAAATTAATTGCTATGAAACTTTTCGCTATCGATCGCATTCTTCCAACAGCTACTGAAGAAACCATTCGTGGAGTTGTAATACGTGAAGCACTTCATATTTGGATGCTTTACACAAAGGATATTGTTCGCGAAACTTATTTTCGAAAAGATCGGCCAGGTGTTGTGCTTGTTCTGGAATGTGAAAGTGTTGCGGAAGCAAAAAAAATCCTTGCAACATTTCCAATGGTAAAGGCTGGCGTTATTGATTTCGACATTATTCCTGTTGGACATTTTGTTCCTTTTGGAACTTTGCTCGATCAAGATTTGCTGAAGGCCAGTCAGGGCGAATAAAAAAAAGCAGGAAATTATTTTCAAAAAACAATTCCAGAAATCATTTCGGTGGGTAGGACCAAATCGGAACTTAAAATCGAAAAGTACGATCTGCAATTCTCATTTGTTTTTTTACATTTCAATTCCTTTGCAAGCATTTGGATATCAATGCGATATGTAGGCTCTGGAATACGGTGCATAAACCGTCTTTTTTTTCGTTAATTTTATAGATTAAGCTTAGCGGTAGGCTTTTATCCTTGGCAAGCGGTAAAAGTTGGAAGCCTGTAGTGCATGTGCCCTATGAAAAAAATGATTGGCATTTTGACCTTGTTTTTTGCGACAGGATTTCTTGTCGCACAAACTCCTGTGGGCAGAACTCAATCTGTTTCACCTGATCAGTATGCGCAATTAAAATTGGAGGGAAAACTTTCAACGGGTTTGTATGTGATGCGCGGAAATCAAAATCCAGTTCCGCTTAATGCAATAATACAAGCTCCAATTTCTACACAAACTATTCCTGCCAATTGTAATTGTTCAATTCCAATTGACGCAACATTTCAGGTGGTTCCATTTTATTTGAGTTCACCTCCTGATTATCGCAATGATGATGGCTCTTCGCCGGTGATCAATCTTCCATTCTCATTTTGTTTTTATGGAAATATTCAGAATCAGGTTTATATCAATAACAATGGAAATATTTCTTTTGGTTCCAACTATGGTGCCTTTTCGGCAATTCCTTTTCCAAGTAGTGCTTATTCCATCATCGCTCCTTTTTGGGCGGATGTTGACACAAGAAATTTTGCAAGTGGATTGGTGTATTATAAGATAACTCCAACTTGCATGATTGTGAAGTGGGAAGGTGTTGGTTATTGGAATCAACATGCAGATAAGCTCAATACGTTTCAATTGATCATCACCGATGGCATTGATCCTATTCTTCCTCCGGGAAGCAATGTTGGATTTTGTTATGGCGATATGCAATGGACAACAGCCGATTCAAATGGTGGTCTGAATGGATTAGGAGGAACACCAGCAACTGTTGGATGTAATGTTGGAGATGGAATAAATTTTATTCAGTTAGGACAATTCAATCAAGCGGGCACTGCTTACAATGGACCATTTGGAATACCAGGTGGAATTGATTGGCTCGATAACAAACAATTTTTTCTGGATGCATGCAGTACAGGTGGAGGTGGAAATATTCCTCCAATCATGAATGCATCATTGGTGTGCGACACGTTTACAATTTGCGTTGGCGATACCATTCCGATTCTTGCAGAATTTCTTTCACCAGAAAATAATCAGATTACAACAGCCACTGCAACTTCTTCAGGAACTGGTCTTACAACCGTTCTTAGCACACCGGGAAATCCAGCAAACTTCAATGGAATTTTTGTTGGCATGAATTCGAACATAGGAATTAATACCATTCAAATTTCTGGCACTGATAATGGAATTCCTGTGCAAACAACAAGTGGAAATATTATCATTCATGTTATTGCAGGGCCCACCGCATCATTTTCTAGTATTGGAATTTGTCCTGGTGGAACAATGCCATTTACAAATTTGTCAACTTCTGCAGCAGGAAATGGTCCTTTGGTTTCGCAGCATTGGGATTTTGGAATGGCTGCATTGACCAACGACACTTCCAATATTGTTTCACCAACGTATGTATACAATACACCAGGAAATTATCAAGTGACATTGCAGGTTGTTGATTCATTGGGTTGCAAAGACACCGCACAACAAAATGTTTCTGTTTATTATTTGCCGTTGGTGAGTTTCAGTGCAGCGCCAACTTCTGGATGTGCACCCTTGTGTGTAAATTTCCAAGATCTTTCAACTGTGCAAAATAGTACTGCTGCACATTGGGTTTGGAACTTTGGAAATGGTGATACCGACACATTACAAAATCCTGCTTATTGTTATCCTGTCAATGGAAATTTCAATGTTTCACTCATGGTCACTTCCGCGCAAGGTTGTTCGTTTACTACTACTGTTCCAAATTATATTCATGTAGTGCCAGGTCCTCAAGCGGCATTCAGTTTTGGTCCGCAGCCTGCAACGAGTTCTGATCCAACAATAAATTTCACAGATCAGTCAACAGGAAATCCTGCACAATGGTTTTGGGATTTTGGTGTAGGTAACAATTCATCCACCAGTCAAAATCCTTCTTTTAATTATACCGACACGGGTTCTTATACCGTGATGTTGATTGTGAGTGCTCCGAATGGTTCTTGTCCTGATACTGCTTATGAAGTTGTCGTTATCTCACCTGAATTGTTGATTTGGATTCCAAATGCATTCACGCCAAATGGAGATTTGAAAAATGAAATCTTCCTTCCTGTTTTCAGTGACCCATCCTATATTGTAAATTATGACATGATGCTTTTCGATCGTTGGGGAAATTTGATTTTCAGAACCGATGATCCGTATAAAGGTTGGGATGGAAAAATGAAAAGTGGAAAAGTGGAATCGGACGTTTATGTTTTTAAGATTACTGTTCGAGGTACAGATGGAGTTGATCACAAATATATCGGTCACGTCAATCTCATTCGATAATTGGATCTGACTTGTTTCTTTTTTTCGTTGACGAATTTAAAAATTATCAAAACCCCTTTGATGAAGTTTCGGATTCCGCGGTTTACAAAGAATAATACTAATGCTTTGGGCGTGCCCCCAACAGAAATTGTTGGGGTCGGGCTATTCGCTGCAAGTCCGCTTGGTTTAGTTTCACTCGGGCTATGCCCGCCGAAGCCACTCGGCGCAGGCGGGCTTTCCGCTACTATCCCTCACGCGAAAAATAAAAAACACACAATTCATTTTTTTTCTGTGTCGGAGCTTGTCTTGAACTTGTTGAAGGATGGCAAAAGTGCATTTTTTATCTTTCTTCTGATGAGTTGTTTTTCAATACAACTTTGCTCACAATCCATTCCCCCAACCAATACCCACGAATATCAACAATTGAAAAAAAGCGGGCAACTCCCGAAAGGTCCGGTGATGATATTGAACAAGGATACTTTCTTCTTGAATATGCAAGCGAAAGTTCAGCAGCCTTCTTCCACACAATCCAGCGTGGCTTGCGACTGCATGCTTCCCATTGATGCGTCCTTTCAAGTTGTGCCCATGCCTTTACAAGGAGTTCCTCCCGATTACCGCAATGATGATGGCTCAAGCGGACAAATTATTTTTCCTTTCAATTTTTGTTTTTACGGACAAACAATGAATGATTGTTTTATCAATAACAATGGAAATATTTCTTTCGGAGCATCTTATGGAACCTTCACTGCCAATTCCTTTCCCGATCCAAATTTTATCATGATCGCACCCTTCTGGGGTGATGTGGATACGAGAAATCTTTTCAGTGGTTTGGTGTATTATAAGATAACTCCAACGTATATGGTGGTGCATTGGAAAGTGGTCGATTATTTTAATTCCGATCCTGCGAATACCTCACACCAATCCTTGCACAACGATTTTCAATTGATTGTCACCAATGGTTCCGATCCGATTCTTCCTTCTGGAAATAATGTTTCGTTTTGTTATGGCGATATGCAATGGACAACAGGCGATGCTTCCAGTGGTGTAAATGGTTTCGGAGGTTCACCAGCAACAGTTGGAGTGAATCGTGGAAATGGTGTTGACTATATTCAGATCGGACAATTTGATCAGGCAGGAACAATTTATGATGGTCCATTTGGAAATCCTGATGGTGTGAGTTGGTTAGACAATCAGACTTTTTATTTTGATGTTTGCAATAATGGTTCCGGAAACAATCTTCCACCCATTGTAAATTCCGCTTCCATATGCGACACCATGTACATGTGCATTGGTGATACAATTGATATTTCCGCCACATTTCTTTCACCTGAACAGGGGCAAATAACTTCGGCGGTCATGAACACAACTTGCATGGGATTTACAATTGTAAATAACGTTCCTGGAAATCCCGCTGTTATTGATGCGCAATTGATTGCCAATACTGCGAATGTTGGATTGAATACGATTACAATTATTGGAACAGACAATGGATTGCCACCAGCTTCTACATCCGTAAATGTTTTTGTGAATATTGTGAATTTACCAAATGTGAATTTCTCTGTTTATCCTCCTGCCCCACAAATATCGGGAACAACAATTCAGTTCACCGATCTTTCACTTGGAGCAATCAGTTGGTTATGGGATTTTGGTGATGGGAATACTTCTGTGCTGCAAAATCCACAGCACACTTTTGTAAGTGTGAATGATTCTGTTTTTATTGTAACGCTCACCATTCAACTTGCAGGCGGTTGCACAGGAACGGATACGGTTCATTTTCTCATTGCACACGAACCGCTTCCGTTGTCTGCTCCGAATGTTGTAACACCAAATGGCGATGGTGTAAATGATTTTTTGGAATTCAAGAATCTTGTGGATTATCCAAAATCAAAATTGGAAGTTTACAATCGCTGGGGAAATTTAATTTATTCGAATTTCGATTATCACAACGATTGGAAACCGAATGTTGTGGATGGAACTTATTATTACGTGTTGAGTTGGCCTTATGATAAAAAACCATTGAGAGGATTTTTTACAGTAATTAAATAGTGTTGAGTTCGGAGTGTTTGGTTCGTAGATTGATTTTGAGAGTTTGGTTTTGAGTATTTAGTTCGGAGATTGATTTTGAGAGTTTAGTTTTGAGTATTTAGTTCGGAGATTGATTTTGAGAGTTTAGTTTTGAGTATTTAGTTCGGAGATTGATTTTGAGAGTTT